>QKFE01000185.1 GCA_003252225.1 Kiritimatiellales bacterium
GTGGTGTTCCGCGACCGGTCCGGCAAACTTTGCGCCGGACTCATAAAAGAGCTGCGCCCACTCTTCCGGGTTAAATTTTTCGGCGGTAAACATCGGGATAAAATCGTGGTAACTGAATTCCGCCTGATCGCCCCACGTCTTTTTGTGGTGATTAAAAACAGGGTCGTTTTTGATGTACATGTTGCGCGGATACCACTCGTTGTGATAGGCCGGAACGGAATACGGCCCCCAATGAAAATAGATGCCCAGCTTTGCATCTTTCATCCACTCTGGCGCCGCTTCGTGACGCGATAACGACTCCCACGTCGGCTCAAACTTCGCGTTTGAAGTCGTATTCGCCTCTTCGGAAAAAGAGAGTCCGGCCGCAAAAAAGAGCGCAACCGCCGCAGAAAAACCCATCTCAACTTTCATGCACTATTTCCCCTATTTCTGATTCAAAACAACCGAGCCGGATTTAAGCCCGTCGCCCAACGCAATCACCTTAACCGTCCCCGCACTGCCGCCGGAACGCAGCACCATCAGGCAGCGACCGTCTTCGGTCGTGCACACATCGGACTGAAAATCCTGCGAGCTTTTCGGCGAACCGTTATCAACGCCGATATTTTCCGCATCGCCCTCAATCGCAAAGCGGATTTCCCGGTTGAAGTGTTTTACCGCCCGCCCCTCCGAATCTTCCAACTGCGCTTCAAAATGAACGATGTCTTCGCCGCCGATATTAAGCTCTGTTTTGTCAGTCGTGAGTTTTATGGAAACCGGTTCACCGGCCGTGTTCAGCGTTTGCGATGCAACCATTTCACCGCCGTTTTTACCGACCGCTTCCAACTCGCCGCCCGCAAACGGAACGGCCCATTTCAACAGGCGGTCTTCATGATCCGAAAGTTTTTTTGCGCCGAGCGATTTCCCGTTCAGGAATAGTTCGGTTGTTTCGCAGTTGGAATAGAGCTCGATATAAACCGTTTCGCCGTCGGCATAATTCCAGTGGTTGTTCAGATCGGGCCAGCCCCATTTACGCGTACGCTGATTAGAGGGATTTTCAACCACCGTTCCATCTTTAAGCAGATAGTTCGAATCGGCCAGCCGCTGCGTCGCGATGTACATCATCGGCTCATCCTCTTTCCAGAACGTTTTAAAGAACCAGTAATTCGGCTTACGGAAACCGGCGGTATCGAGCATACCCGAACCGCTCGCCTTCTGCGGCCAGTTCTGCGATTCACCCAGATAATTGATGCCGGTCCAAAGGAAAATACCCGGAATCGCCGGACGGTCGAGCACCGCTTTCCATTCCGGCCACTGCACCCAGTTTTCGGTGCCGAGAATCATTTTTTCCGGATAGTGTTTTCGGCCCCAGTCATAGTTCACCGTGCGATAGCTGTAGCCGACAATATCGAGCGCATCGGCATAACCGGAAAAGTGACTGACCGACGGCATCACCAGATTGGCGGTCACCGGCCGTGATGTATCCACCGCTTTAATTGCTTCGGAAAGTTTTGCGGCGGCATCCGCCAGAATATGTTCCCCCTGCCGCTTTTTGAAAATCTCGAAACGCGCTTTCAGTTCGGCGTCGGAAAACGGCGGTTCATCCCAATAGTAGTCGATCTTGCCCTTGTTTTCATCGATCCAGTAGCCGGTGGCGTCGGCATAGCCCGGATAAGTCCACTCGATTTCGTTGCCGATACTCCACATGATAATCGACGGATGATTGCGGTCGCGCAGCACCATCGCCTGCGTATCGCGCGCGCCCCATTCGCGGAACTGTTCGGAATAGCCGCGTGTCCGCTCATCGGCGGTGGTCTGGTTGTAGTTGTTCTTTTTATCCTTCGGGTTGTCCCATTCGTCGAGCGACTCATCCTGCACCAGAAAACCCATTCGGTCGCACAGATCTAAAAAGGCTTCCGACGGCGGGTTATGTGCAGTACGGATCGCATTACAGCCCGCTTCTTTTAAATAACGCAACCGCCGTTCCCAAACACCGTCCGGAACCGCCGCGCCGACACAGCCGCCGTCGTGATGCAGACACACCCCTTTTAACAGCGTGTTTTTTCCGTTCAAATAGAACCCGGTTTCCGGGTCGTAAAGAATATCGCGCACGCCGAAATTAACCGCCAATTGATCCGCAACGACATCGCCGTTTAACAGCTGAACATCGGCCGAATAAAGATACGGCGTTTCGGTGTCCCACCGCTTCAAATCCTTCAACTGGAAAACCTGCTCAACCTCTTTCAATTCGCCGGCCTTCAGCGTTAGTTCCGATGAAAGATTCGCCGCTGTTTTTCCGTCCGCATCGTGAATGCCGGTTTTCAACGTAATAACAGCGTCCTTCTGCGAACCGTTTTTCACCGATGTTTTAACGGTCACCGTATCGCCTTTTGTGGTTACAAAAACGCCCCACTGAGGAATATGCACCGGATCGAACGTCACCAGCTTCACATCACGGTAAATGCCCGAGCCGGGATACCAGCGGCAGTCCATGTAAGCGCTGCGGTCGGCGCGAACGGCAACGGTATTTTCACCCCCGTATTTCAAGCACTCCGAAATTTCATAACTGAACGGCGAATAACCGTACGGCCGATGCCCCAAATGGTGCCCGTTAATCCAGACGTCGGAATTATTGTAAACCCCGTCGAATTCAATACGCACCAATTTGCCTTTGGCGGATTCGGGCACCGTGAAGGTTTTGCGATACCACCCGATTCCGCCCGGAAGAAAAGCGGTGCATCCGCCCGCATTCTCCTGCGTGAACGAAAGCTCCACGCTCCAATCGTGCGGCACGCGGACAGCCCGCCATCCGGAATCATCGAAACCGGCGAATTTCGCCTCCGGCACATCGCCGAGATTAAACATCCAGCCTCTGTTAAAATTTTCCGTCAATCGACCGTTTCCCATCACCGTTGTTCCCATCATTAAAACCGTTAAATAAATAAAGGCCTTCATTTGCCCGATCCTCTTTTTAAACGCCAGCCCGATCTGTGCAGACCGGTACATTTTATTCGCCGATTTTCACCAGCTTATACGCGCGAACATAGTCGTAATAGGTGGTATTGCGGGAATCATCGAGCAGATCCTCTTTCGACGGCAGCACTTCCCACGTATAAATTTCGCAGACCATATTCAAATAAAGCGGCAGATCAAACGGGGTGGCCTCCACTTCGGTTGAAGGGACGATTTCGTAGACAAACTTTCCATCGAGGTAAAACTTCATATGGTTCGCATCCACCCACCAGCAGCCGAAGCGGTGGAACTTTTTGCTCACCGGAAGATCCATTTCAACACTCTCGCCTTTTTTCAGGTTAACCGGTTCCTCGGCGTCTTCCGTAAAATATTCCAGATGCGTGTTCGAACGCATGTGCGTGGCAAAGGTCGGCCAGCGCGTTGCATTGCCGATGCCTTCGTGAATATCGAGCTCAGTCGTTTTATACGGACGCTCCAGCCCGAAATGCCGGTTCTTCAGCCAAAAGGTTGATGAGGTGGTTATATCGGAAGCCTTTAAGCGCGCCTCATAATAACCGTAATGCGCGCCGCCCTTTTTCGACTGCACGGCTCCGCAGGCAATGGTCCATTGGTTGGTTTCGCCCTGCGGCGGATCGAGCACCGTGCATTTAATTTGAAGGAAGCCGTCTTTGACGTTGACCGACGACGGAACGAACAGACCGGGAACGCGGCCCTCCCAACCGGGATAGTGATCCACCCACTTCTTTTTGTTCAGTTTTGTTCCGTCAAACTCATCACTGTAATCTTCATTCAACACCCATTTGTATCCTGCTGGCGCATCGACCGGCGGCAACGGAATATCGGCGGTTTTTGTGGTTGCACAACCCGTGAGTAAAACGGCCGCAAATCCGGCCAACAGAGCAGTGTTTAAATTCATTACGTATTTCTCCCTTCGAGCTTTTCTCTTTTGCACTTCTGTTTTTTTTAAACACCAAGATCGCAAAGTACGCAAAGACAGAAAATTCCATCTTAGCGGTCTTCGCGGACTTCTTAAAAAAAACAGTGTTCATTCGTGTTAATTAGTGGTTCATCTGTTCTTCAAAATGTGCCGTACTATTCCGGTTTCAAATCGCCGAATGTTCCGGGCATATCGGCCAAATGGGTCTTCATCTTTTTCTTCATCTGTTCGAGTTTGGCGGCATATTCCGGATTGGTTGCAAGATTCGTTGTTTCGCGCGGATCGCGCTTCAAATCAAACAGCTGATCCGGGTCATAATAATGGTTCACGAACGGCGCAGGCGGCCAACCGGAAACCTGAAGTTTCTCCATAAAATCGCCGCCCGGCGCCATGCCCATTTGGAGGTATTTGGCCTCGGGATCGATCTGCCACATTTTATTCCCAACCGTCCACGGATGGCTCTTGTTTATTTTTTCCAACGTCGCCTTGTGTTCCGCCAGCCGTTCTTCGAGCGGTTTTTCGAGATAGCTTTCCGGAATGCGGAACGCGAGGTATTTATAGTCGCCGCTCACCACCGCGCGCGTCAGCCCGATTTCAAGGAACAGCGATTCGCGCCAATCGGTTTGTTTATTTTGCGTCAGCGGCTTCAGGCTCAGCCCGTCGAGGTGCATATCCTCCGGCGGGGTTACGCCGCAGAAATCGAAAATGGTCGGGGCAATATCAATGTTTGCCGCCAGCTCCTTGCGCTCTTCCGGCAGCACAACACCGGGCCAATAGACTATCATCGGAACATGCGCGCCGCCCTGATAGTTGGAACCTTTTCCGCTGTCGTCGGTGCCGTTGTCGTTAAAATAAATAATGATCGTGTCTTCGGCCAGATTGAGTTTTTTCAGCTTATCCTGCAACGCGCCCAGCACATCATCCAACCAGGTTGCCGCAATCAGCTTGCCGGAAACCCCGGCTTTTTTCGCGCGTTTAACCGTGTCTTCACGCGGAGGAAGAATGCCTTCAATCGGTTTATCCAGCAGCCCCAGCGGCGTCAGGCGCGGATCGCCTTCGAGGTCTTCCATCGGATCGGGCACATGCAGCAGGGTGGAGGCATAATAGAGCACGAAGGGCTGATCTTTGTTTTCCTCGATAAATTTAAGCGCGTGCATCGTCTGCCATTCCGCAGCGTGCACATTGCAACCGGTTTTAATCAGTTGTTTATCGTCGTTCGGATTACCGGCATAGGCCGCGCCGACATAATCAAACCCGCGATCGGCAATGTCTTTGCAATACAGCTCCTGATTATATTTCAGCACCGCTTTGGTTTCGGGATCGGCCGGGTTTTTGTTCGGCACTTCTTTGCGGTGACCGTATTTTCCGGTCAGCCCGACATGCCACTTTCCGATCATCCCGGTTTTGTATCCGTTCGCCTGCATCACTTTCGGGAAGGTCCATTCGTTTTCGGCGATGTCCATATTCCACAGCACTTTGGTCATTCCTTCGGCGCTGGTGCTTTTCTTAAAATCATCGCCGGAACAGCGGCTGGCATACTGGCCGGTCAAACAGGAATAGCGGCTCGGCGAACAGACCGAACTGGTGGCGTAGGCGTTGGAAAAATAAGCGCCTTCTTTCGCCAGCCGGTCAATATTCGGCGTATGCGCTTTGCCGTTGATGAACCCGAACGAATCCATTTTCTGATCGTCCGTATACAGCACAATCACGTTGGGTCTGCGGCGCGGTTTTTGGGCATACACTGCGGCGCATGCGCCGGTTGCGGTGATTTGAATAAAGTCTCTTCGTTTCACGGATTCTCCTCCATTAATACTCTTTCAGCCGCCACGACCGGATCCAGTCGATCTGATAAACTGCCGGCAGTTTTGCATCGTCCGGCAACGCGCCGAACCACTGGTTGGCCTCGACATTGATGTTCATTTCGAGCGGCTGGAAATAGCGCGAATTATGCGTTTCGCGGATCAGCTTCCCGTCAATGTACCAGCGGATAAAGGTCGGCGACCATTCGGCGGCAAAGAGGTGAAAATCATCGGCGAAGCGGAAATCCATTTTATGCCAGCTCTGATCGGTCAGATGCTTTTCCAGCGTACCCTGATAATGCGGGCCGTGGAAATAGTGCAGGTTTGGCGTGAAAACATCCTGATGGTCTTCGACCCCGGCGGCGACTTCGCAGATATCGATTTCCGACCACTCTTCGCGGCCCACATGCGTCAGCCAGAAACAGCTCACCTGCGAGGAATCCATCAGCTTCGCGCGCATTTCAAAATAGCCGAACCGCGCCCGTGCCTTGCTGCGCACGAATCCGGAAATATGGGTGAATCCGCCCGGCAGTTTCCGCTTGGCCGATTCCGCCGAATTCAAGGCCCAGATGTTCAGCATCCCGTTCGACACCGTCACGCAGTCTGGATGAAACATCGTCGGCGCGCGGCCCCACCACGTCGGATTGTGATCGTACCACTTATCCGAATCCAGCTTGGTTCCGTTGAATTCGTCCGTCATCGGTTCAAACGGAATCCACTCTTTCCCGGCGGGCGGTTCGGCGATGGCGGTTAAAGCGGTCAGGCATAGTATGGCTGAAATTTGGAGGGACGGCCGCCGCGCAACCCGTTTTAAACACGAAGGTACAAAGCACCCGAAGCTTAGTGTTCTTTGCGTCTTGAGCGAAGCGGGTGTTAAAAAATGTATTATCATTGAATCACCGTCGGCTGGGTTTTTTCCGCTTTTTTCAGCTGTTGCTGATAGAGCTCTTCATACATTTGCAGACGCTTTTTCTGATAGTCGCCCGCCTGTAACAGGACATTGGCGGTGTTTTTTGAATTCCACTCGTTCCACATTCGGGCCAGTTCGGCCCTTTTTTCGGGCGCCTTATCAATTATGTTGGTGGTTTCGTACGGGTCGTTTTTCATGTCGTAAAGCTGCGTATCGGTTCCGCCCCAGTTTTCGAGCAGGTATTTCGCCGTCGGCGTACGGACACACCACGAAACGCCGTCCTGTACGCGCCAGTAAAGAGCATCGTGCGGCGACCCTTTTTTCGCGCCGCTCACATACGGAGCCAGATTAACGCCTTCGAGCGCTTCGCCGGAGGTGTCGCCGCCGGCCAGCGCGACGGCGGTTGCGGCGATATCGAGCGAAGAAACCAGGCCTGAAAATTTACCGGGTTTTTTGATACCGTCCGGCCAGTGCAGAATAAACGGCACGTGGCTGCCGCCTTCGAGCATACTGCCCTTTCCTTTGCGGAACGGGCCGTTGTTCGACCAGTTTTCATTTTCGTGCCCTTTTTTCGGCGTAACCCCGCCGTTGTCGGAGAGGAAAAAAATGAGGGTGTTTTCCAGTTTGCCGGATTTTTTCAGCGCATCGACAATCATGCCGATCCCGCGATCCATTTCATCGATCATCGCGGCATAGGTTCGGCGGTTTTTATCTTTGATGTGCCCGTATTTTTCGATCGTTTCTTTCGGGGCCTGCAGGGGGCCGTGCGGCGCGTTATAGGCCAGATAGAGGCAGAACGGCGCGGTGCTTTCGGCGACAAATTTTGCAGCGTCGCGACTGAGCGCGGTGGTCAGATATTCGTTGAATTCCCCAGCATTGTTGTTGCGCATCAGCGGCAGATAGCAGCCTTCGTTGGCGCTGTAGTGCGGATTGCCGTTGGGCAGCAGCAGCGGAAACGCGGTGGTCACCGAGTCCGGGAAATAGTCGTGCCCGCCGGAAAGGAAGCCGTAAAAATAGTCGAATCCGCGGCTGTTGGGGTGATAGGGCTGCGCCGCGCCGAGGTGCCATTTACCGATAATTCCGGTGCGGTAGCCCGCCGGTTTCAGCCGTTCGGCAAAGGTTTTTTCGGTGAGCGGCAGCCCCATGTACAAATCATAGGGCGAATAGGTCGGGTTGATTTCCATCCCGAACCGCGCCTGATAGCGGCCCGTAATCAGACCGGCGCGCGACGGGCCGCAATAGGGGTGCGTCACATACCCGTTTTCAAAAATCATCCCGTTTTTCGCCAACTCATCCAACCGGGGCGTGAAGATTTCCTTCGAACCGGTAAACCCGACGTCCGCATAGCCCAGATCGTCCGCCACAATAACCAGGAAATTCGGCTTTTCAGCAGCAATCAGAACACCCGCCGAAAACGCAAAAACCAGTAATGCCGTACAAATTCTCTTCACCTCTTCTCCTTTCACCGCAGCGAAGCTGTAGCTGTTAACAGTAACAGCGATGGATGTAAAAGGATTCCGCCGTTTAATGTAACCTAGCCATTCGGCATATTTGCCGGAGTCGGGTACGATTTCGGTTGCAATTCATCCGCCCGGAAAACAGCCTGTCCGGTATCTTTCCGGGAGAAAAAATGAAACGACTGATTCTACTGCTTTTTACCGCGCTGTGCCTGACCGGATGCAGTACAACCCGGAAATGCCCCTATAATAGAAAGGAAACCCCCATGATTACACATTCCGTCTTTTTCAAACTGAAACACCCCGCCGGTTCGGACGCGGAAAAAGCCTTCCTCGGAAAAGCCGCCGAATTGGCCCAAATTAAAGGCGTCGAAAATTTTCAGGTGTTAAAGGAGACCAGCCCGAAAAACGGGTTTGATTTCGGCCTTTCGATGCAGTTTAAGGATCAGTCCGCTTACGACGGATACAACACCCACCCCGACCATGTTGCTTTTGTGCAGAATGTGTGGCTGAAAGAGGTCGCCGATTTTCAGGAGATCGACCACGTCCCCCACTGTCTCTGACCCGGTTTTGAAAAATTGCGCACATATTTGACCGGAACACATATATCGCAAATCCTGAAATTTTCTATCCTGTGCTAAATTGCGGTCAATAGACCCCTATAACGCAAAACCGAGAGTGCAGGGATGATGAAAAAACGACTGATTTTTATGACCGTTCTGGCGACTGCCGGCGCGGGTTTTTCCGACAGTGTAATTGTTCAGTGGGGCGAACCCGGCGGGGACAGCACAATTGTCTCCTCCGGTATTCTGCTCGATGACGGCAACGAATGGCTCAATTACACCCCCGGCGCGGTCATCAGCCCAACCGTCGGGCCGGACTATTACCCCTACAACACCGGCCGATCCCCCGTTTTCAACTGCGCCCGTTCCGCCGGATGGGGCACGAGGAACCTCAAAGACGATGCCGACGGCGACGCAATCCAGTTCGGGAAAAACGACCCCGAATATAACGCAATGGTCGTTTGGGAAAATTTCCTTTCAACCAATTCAACCCTTAAAAGTCTGTCGGTGGAAATCCGCACCTTCGGCTCCGTTGAAACCGCCGCATTTCGCTGGGTGATCAAAAAAAGCGACGACAGCTGGTACGCCAGCGCTCCGGTTACGTTTTCATCCGCCTATCAATCGTTTACCGCCAGCCAACCCGAAACACTCAACTGGTACGAATACACCCCCCGCAACACCTTCGGCGCATCCGCCGCAATTTCAATGGACAGCGTGGTTGCGGTTGGCGTCTTTTTCGATACACAGCACACAGCCAGCCCGCCGCAGAGCGGCGCGGAAATCCGCTATTTCCAGGGCGAAGCCGATGGATCTTCTCCCCCTCTTCCCGATCTTCCGCTCGTCTCGTTCGATACCGGCTACACCATTCAGAAAGTCCGCACCGGAAAATCCGGCACCAACACGTTCATTGCCGCCGGTTCATACGAAGGCACCGTGCTCCGCTACGATTTTTCAGCGGATGCCGTCTGGCAGAACGAACTGACCGGATTCATGATTCACGATCTGTGGTGCGATGATTTAACCGGCGATAACGTAGACGAAGTTCTGGTTGCGTACGCCGACGGCTATATTTACTGCCTCGAAGGAAACACCGGCACCAACCTCTGGAGTTTTGCGCCGACCACCGGCGTGCACAAAACACCGATGTATGCCGTCTGCACGGTGAAACATTCCAACGGGCAGAAATATGTCGCCTGCGGCGGCTACGACAAAAACTTTTACTGGCTCTCCGCCGCCGGACAAAAACTGAGCACCGTCGTTTCAAAAACCTACTCGCGCGATAAACCCTGGGGGGACGACAACTGGGTCGGCTACGGCCACTCCGTCAATTTTCTCCGCCCGATCCCGCAGTCCAACGGCACCGACAACCTCGCGCTGGCCGGCACCATGAGCCATATGCAGTCGCCCGGTTCGCTCTACCAATTCACCCCGCTGGCCAATATGCCGTACGACACAGACTCCCTCTCGTCCGAATACAACTCCAGCTGGGTGCCCAAAGTTTCCGGCGATTTCCGTGTCTGCGACACCGACGGCGACGGAACCTATGAATTCCTCCTCGGCAGTTCCGGGCTCACTGACCAATACATGATCCGGATCGGAAACGACGGAACCAGCCGCACGGTGCTGGATGTCAACGCCCTCGGCCTTGATGATGCCGGTTACCGCGTCACCCAATCGGAGGTGATTTCCGACCAAGGCACTGACGTCTATTTTGTCCTCTGCGGAACCGACCTTAAATTGATTCCGCTCGATTTCAACACCTCCGCCGCCGAAGAGTTCCGCGCCGATTACGCCTTTAACGACATGTGGAAAGACCCCGCTTCCGGCAAAATCCTTTTAGCCAGCGCACAGAGCGGCGGCAGCTGCATCCATATTATCAACCCCTCGCTGACCGGCTGGAAAAGCGCGTATGAAAACCTCAATCCTCCCGGCAAAATCCAGACCATCAAACAGAATATCCAGACCGTCGAAAACAACCTCGCCGGCTTCACCGCCCCGGCGTGGGAACGCGAACCGATCGATGTGTATCTCCCCGGCTCCACCCACGCCGTCGCGCAGAATATTGAAGCCAATTACGACACCCCCGTTTTCATGGGCGGTTACTGGCACGGCGGACACGTCCAAACCACCAACTGGCGCGCCAACGCCGAATTCGCCCCCTTCAACCCCAAATACCTGACGCGGCTCGACACCCGGAACAGTTACGACCGAACCCAGCAGCAGGTGCTTAACGATATCCAGCCCGACTGGAGCGGCGAGCCCGCACTCGATTTCTGGGGAGGCCACGGCAACGACCCGAACTATTACGAACCCGCAACACTCCGGAAAATTATCGATATGGCCGCCGGAAGAAAAACCTGCATGGCCTGGCCCGAACTCAGCGATACCAGCGACGACTTCAAATGGGAGCTCGACCATATTTTCTACCCCCTCGCCGACTACTGCTCAACCCGGAACGGCTGGATGGTTTTCAAATCGAAGGATATTTTCTGGAACGGCGATGTCTATCTGCCGCTTTGGAACCGCCTGCTCTCCGGCGAATTCGCCGATGTTTTCCAATCATCCATGGAAGAAACAACCGATAAAACACAGGATCTGAGCATCTCCGGAAGAATAGGCCTCTGGGCCGCCGGTTCGATGAATCAGTGGGGTATGCGCACCTCGCGCGACAACCCGAGCTTCGACCGCGCCCGACAGCACTCCTACCAGCGCCTGCCCAACCACTTCCTGCGCGCCACCCTTTACAACCTCGCCTGCGGCGCAACCTACTGCGGACTCACCTATGTCGACGAAGACCACTTCCGCATCCTCTGGCCGCTCATCGCCAAAGGCGCCCTGTTTATTCCGGAGCGCGATGAAATCGTCAGCTTCAACCCTGTCCACCTCGGAATGATCCAGCCGGACGAACGCTATATGGAAGAGGCCAAAAACAACAAGTGGACTGTTTTTTACGACGAAACCACGGAAAACGCCAACCCGATGGTCTTCAGCCACATGAACGGAAGCTGGCCCGCCGCAAAACTGACGGACTGGGATTTTTCAACCTACGCATCCGGCAGTAAAGACCGCCGCCAGAATTTCCTGCCGAATTACCCCAACGGCCTCGTCCTGATCACCCCGCCGCAAACCGGTTTCTTTGCCGACACCAACGCCGTACGCAGTGCCATGACCGATTACCTGCACCCGATGTATTCCGCCATCACCCGCGAATTCATCACCGACGGACGCGACTATATTTCGCCCGACGGAACAACCCGTTACGCCGCCGACACCTATTACACCAACGTCCAGTCCGCCGTTCAAAATACAGCGCGCTACCTTCCAGTCACCGTCACCGGCGACGATGTCGCCTGGGTTTGCGCCCAAACCTCACCGACCCACCTGCGCCTCACGCTCGTCGACGGCGGATACCTCAACCCCGAAAACCGGATCGCAAAAGTTAAATTCGGCTCCGTCACCCCCGTTGCAATGAGCGATGTCCTCGACGGAAAAAGCTTCAACATTTCCGACCCACTCAATGTTTCCGTCGATATTCCGCTCGGCTCCTTCCGGTCAATCGATATTGAAATCGCCGCGCCTTTCACCGGTGAATTTGACGACTGGACCCACTGCAAAATTCAAAACGGCCTAACCGGAGATCCGAACGCCGACTTTGATGGCGACGGCGATTCCGACCTCCGCGAATATGCCCTCGGCGGCGATCCCGTCAACCCGCTCGTGAAAGCCCCAAAACCCTTCCTCGTTTACCATCCCGATAACAACGTCAGTTTTCACAATACCGAGCTGAATTCAGCAAACCCCGGCATCACCTATTTCCACGAATGGAGCACCAACCTTGTAACCGGCCCGTGGAACAGCAACTGGAATTTTGCGACCAATTTCCCCTCCGCCAACCCGGATTACAGCGACGCCGAACGCCGCACCTGGGGCGGCGATAAACCCGAACTCTTCTTCCGCCTGAAAGTCACGCAGCCCTGACCGCCCGGCTGAAGGAACCACCTTCAGTTAGGTGCCGGGCTTTTCGTAGAAGCGGCGTCCTCGCCGCTTAATACGCGACGGTGACGTCGCGTCTACACATCAACTCAACGTTTACCCCATTTCAAATCTGAAGTTGATATTAAACAGGGCGAACAAATCGAAGATCGATGGTTCAGGTAAAATGTAACTTTCCTGTTTCATCAACCTTAAATTTTGGCAGATCATTAGGTGGAGGACTTTGTTCTCCATGAAGATCAAATCGGATCACCCCATTTTTATCCGGAGCAAGTCCCTTGAGCAATACCCCCCGAATAATAATCCCATCGAGAAAGGCTTCCTCAGAAACTTTTAGTGATTGGAGAATCTCGATAACAGCTGATTCGGTCGATTTACAAATTTCGAAAACGTAAACACCATCAAGGGTACCCCCGTATCTAACTCCCCAGCTTCCATCATAGGCGATCGCAGGAATGAAGAATTTCCCTTCTCCCTGAATTTTCCAAGAACGACCTTTTTTATTGCCAGAAACCTGTATTAGAGGCCTTTTCCCTATGGGAATACCGCTATTATCCAAAGTAATCCCAATCTGGCCTAAATAATATTTTTCACAAGTGTAAACCAGATCTGAACCAATCCGATGTGTTCCGCTCCACACAAATCCTTGCGGGTATTTTTCAGAAGTTGGACAACTGTAGTTTTTAATTAATACAGAGCCCAAATACCTGTAATTGAAGACCCAAAACAATTCTTCCCCCATTGAAGCGCTTCTCGGTCCAGCAATGTCATCTCTAAATATGGAGAAGGTGGATTGCTGATCTGTTATGTAAGGCATTGGCTCCTTAATCTTTGAAGCTGGCGAAACACAACCGGAGACAATAAGTAAGAGTAAAAACACCACGATATGTGTTTTCCGAATTCTACAAGGTTCAGGCTTGTTAAGTGTACACATAATTTTATCCTATAATCTGTTCCTGAGATTTTATAAGTATGATCATTTGGGTAGTCAGTCGAGCCATTTTTGGATACGGATTTACAGCTTAGAGCGATTTCGTTTTTGTTTGCCGCACGACACTGGTAGGGCGCTTTCGATGAAAGCGCCGCGGCTGGTTCATCGAACCAGCCCTACCCACGGCGCAGATTGCCGAACCATGCGCCAAACCTAACTTAACCTATGTCCAAATCTTCAAGTCCACCTCTGGAATCTGTGGACAGAGAAAATACTCCAGTAATGTTACGGTTATTTCGGGGCGTTGGTTTCGGCGAAATGGATATTGTAAAAGAGGTTTTCGATCTCCTGCTCGATGTTCATGTTGTGGATCAGGAAGTCTTCGGAGCTTTTCAGCGAAACCGGCGCAAAGTTAATGACGCCTTTGCAGCAGGTTTTTTTGAGAGTGTCGACCATCCCCTGCGCGGCGGGTTCGGGTACGGTTAAGGCGGCGACGCGGATCTCGTTCTCGTTGACGAATTCCTTGATGTCTTTGACGTGCAGAATGGGAATCGGAGCTTCCGGATTAATCACTTCCGGGTCGGAATCAAAGCCGGCCACCACTCGAATGCCGACACGGGGAAAGGCGTTGTGGTTCATCAGGGCCTGCCCCAGTTTGCCGCAGCCGATAATAACGATGAACTGTTTTTTATCTTTCCCGAGCAGAACGTTGAGTTTGGTGACGAGGTCTTCGATGCGGTAACCGCCGCGTTTGTTGCCGGAGAGGCTGAACATCGAGAAGTCCTTGCGTACCAACGAGGGGGAAACGCCGACAGCATCGGCGAGGTTGTCGGAAAACACTTTGACGAGCCCGAGCGCCTGCATTTTCCGCATCACATTCCGGTATTTTGAAAGCCTCCGAATAACTTCTTGGTTTGAATTCATGTCACAAACTCCTGATTTAATGTCACAAAAATAACGTAAGTACAAAAACTATGGCGTATTGTTGTCATTAATATTACCTGAATTGCGTATAAACAATGTGAATTGTGTTTTTTTTGTTTACCGATCCTTGCGTTCCTATATCTTCCCGCGAATTTTATTCAACAAAAGAAGTTGCCGGAAGGGGTTGCCAAGACGGAAATGCGGATTAGAATTCCGCGCTTAAGCCGTTCAGACACAACACCAACCGAAAACAGAAAGCCGGCGGACTTTGGGGCCGCACACCGGAGGAAAACATAGAAATGACTGCAACTGCTGAAAAAGTAAAAATGCTGACACCGGAAATCCACGCGTTCATTGAAAAGTGGATCGATAAGCCGGGCAACCTGATTATGATCCTGCACCGCGTTCAGGAGGAATTCGGTTATATTCCGCGCCAGGCCGCTTTTGAAGTCGCGGATGCGCTGGATATCCCGGTGGCTAAAATTTACGGCGTCATCACCTTTTATCACTTCTTTAAACTCACAAAGCCCGGCAGAAACCAGATTGCGGTCTGCATGGGCACCGCCTGCTACCTTAAAGGCGGGCAGGATCTGATCGAAGAATGCGAGCGCATCCTCGGCGTCGGCCTCAACACGGTGACGGAAGACGGTGAGTTTTCCGTTGAAGCGGTACGCTGCATCGGCTGCTGCGGATTGGCGCCGGTACTGACGGTTAACGGCGAAGTGTTCGGCTGCGTTGAAACGAAGCAGATGGGCAAAATCATCGACCAGTTTGAAGGAAAATAGGAATGACGAGTGAATCGTGAGACGTGACTCTTTAATCATCACGTTTCACTCATCACGAATCACGAACCCATGCACGCCACGATTTGCGATTTAATCACGGACCTGGTTCAGAATTCATTCGAGGCGGATGCAACAGAAATCACTCTTAGCGTAAAGGAGACCGAAAAAAATCTGAATGTCGTGATTGCGGACAACGGAAAAGGAATGAGTGCTGAAACGCTCGAAAAGGCCAAAGACCCTTTTTATTCGGACGGACGGAAACATAAGCACCGCAAAGTAGGCCTCGGCCTCCCCTTCCTTTTCCAGACGGCGGAAATGACCGGCGGAACCGCGGCGATTGAATCGGAAGAAGGCATCGGCACAACCGTGAGCTTCGACCTCGATCCGGCCAATGTGGATCTGCCGATGTTCGGCAACTTCACCACGGCGGCCGTCACACTGATGACGTACGGATTCAACGGAAACCTGAAAATAGAACACAGCGTAAACGGCAGGGGCTATGAAATAAGCCGGAAGGAACTGCGGGAAGCCCTCGGCGACCTGAACGAACTGGAAAGCCTTACGCTGTTGAAAGAGTTTATTAAAGGAAACGAAGAAGACATTTTGGATTTTTGAGTTTTGATTTCAGATTTGCGGAAAGGCCCTGCCCTTACCCCCTCCCGAAGCCCAACGGCGAATGAGTTCCGAAAATCGGCAATCAAAAATCGGCAATCAGAATTTTAAATGAAAGGTGGGCACAATGGCAAAAATGACACTGGAAGAACTCCGCAATCTGCGGGAAGCAAAAAAGAAAGAGATGACGCAGCGCGACGGCAATGACAAGTCTGCGCAGATCATCATTGGAATGGGAACCTGCGGTATCGCGGCCGGCGCAAAAGAAGCGTTCGATGCGTTTCTCGATGAGCTGGGCAACCACAACATTAATGATACCCGGATCACCCAGACCGGCTGCATGGGGCTCTGTTTCTCCGAGCCGACCGTTGAAGTTGATGTTCCGGATATGCCGCGCGTGATTTACGGAAACGTCGATGCCGGCGTTGCCCGCCGTATCGTCCGCGAGCACATCATCGGCAAAGCGCTGGTGAGCGACCATATTTTCGACAAACCCGCAGCAGACATCATCAAATAGGCAGGCACAACCATGGCATACAAAAACTATATCCTCGTTTGTGCTGGAACCGCTTGCGAATCCAGCAAAGGCATCGCGCTCTACGAAGAGCTTGAAAAAGAACTCAAGGCGCAGGGCGCCGACGCAGAAGCCCAGCTCGTGAAAACCGGCTGCTTCGGTTTCTGCGAACAGGGGCCGATCGTTAAAATCCTGCCCGACGAATCCTTCTACGTGAAAGTCGCGCCGGAGCACGCGAAAAAAATTGTCTCCGAGCACATCATCAAAGGCCGTCAGGTTGAGGAGCTGCTTTACGACAAACAGCAGAAAGGCAAATCCTCCGATGAAATCGCCTTCTATCAGAAACAGCAGCGTATCGTGCTGCGCAACTGCGGCGTAATCAATCCGGAATTCATCGATGAATACATCGCCCGCGACGGCTATGCCGCGCTCGAAAAAGTGATCTTCGAGATGACCCCCGATCAGGTAATCGACGAACTCAAAGCAGCCGGCCTGCGCGGCCGCGGCGGCGCCGGGTTCCCGACCGGTCTAAAATGGGGCTTCACCAAAAACGCCGTAGCCGACCAGAAATATATCGTCTGCAACGCCGACGAAGGCGATCCGGGCGCTTACATGGACCGCTCCACCGCCGAAGGCGACCCCCACTCCATCCTCGAAGCAATGACCATTGCCGGCAGAACCGTCGGTGCCAATCAGGGCTTCATTTATATCCGTGCCGAATACCCGCTGGCGATTGAGCGTCTGAACAACGCCATCGATCAGGCCCGCGAATACGGCCTGCTCGGCGCCAACATTCTCGGCTCCGACTTCAGCTTCGACATCGAGCTCCGTCTCGGTGCCGGCGCATTCGTCTGCGGCGAAGAAACCGCCCTGCTCGCCTCGATTGAAGGTAAGCGCGGAATGCCGATTCCCCGCCCGCCCTTCCCCGCCGTTAAAGGCCTTTGGGGCAAACCCACCGTAATTAACAACGTTGAAACCTGGGCCAACATCCCGATGATTATCCTTAAAGGATCTGCATGGTTCAGCAGCATCGGCACAGAAACCACCAAAGGCACGAAAGTGTTCGCCCTCACCGGTAAAATCAACAACTCCGGTCTGATCGAAGTTCCGATGGGCACCACCCTGCGCGAAATCATTTACGATATCGGCGGCGGCATCAGAGGCGGTAAAAAATTCAAGGCGGCACAGACCGGCGGACCTTCCGGCGGTGTAATCACCGAAGAATTCCTCGACACACCGATCGATTACGAAAGCCTCCAGTCCATTGGTTCGATGATGGGTTCCGGCGGGATGATCGTCATGGACGAAGACGACTGCATGATCGACGTAACCAAATTCTACCTTGAATTCACGGTGGATGAATCCTGCGGAAAATGCGCCCCCTGCCGTATCGGCGGACGCACCAATTACAACATCCTCGACAAGATCTCCAAAGGCCAGGGCGAAATGGAAGACCTTGAAAAGCTGAAAGACCTCGCACAGGCCATGCGCAAAGCATCCCTCTGCGGTCTCGGCCAGACGGCTCCGAACCCGATTATGTCGACCATGAACTACTTTGAAGAGGAGTATCTGGAACACATTAACGATAAAAAGTGCCGCGCCGGAAAATGCAAAAACCTGATGTCCTACACCATCGTTGAAGACAAATGTATCGGCTGTACCGCCTGCGCCCGCGTCTGCCCGGTTAACTGCATTAAAGGCGAAGTCAAAAAACCGCACGTCATTGATCAGAGCGCCTGTATCAAATGCGGCCAGTGCTTCACGAAATGTAAATTTGACGCAATCCTCAAGGGATAAGGAGATAAAGAAATGTCTATGATTGAATGCGAAATCAATGGAATTCCCGTAACCGTCCCGGCAGGAACCACGATCCTGAACGCCGCCAGAGAAGTGGGCGTTGAAATTCCGAAACTGTGCTACCACTCCGACCTCGACGCCTGGGCCGCCTGCGGCATCTGCGTAGTGAAGGTTGAAGGCTCCCCGAAAATGCTGCGCGCCTGCGCCACGGCGGTCGGCCCCGGCATGAAAGTGATCACCCACGACCCGGAAGTGGTGGAAGTCCGCCGTACGGTTCTTGAGCTGATTCTTTCCACTCACCCGAACGACTGCCTGAAATGCGGCCGTTCCGGAAACTGCGAACTGCAGGATCTGGCGTCCGACTTCGGTATCCGCGAAATCCCGTATGAAGAGCGCGTAACTCGTATTGAACCGGATCGCTCCACCGCCTCCATCGTACTGAACCCCGAAAAATGCGTGAAGTGCGGACGCTGCGTTCTGGTCTGTCAGGACATGCAGGGCGTACACGCCCTCGAATTCATCGGTCGCGGCGACGGAACCCGTCTGGCCCCGGCGGCGGATGTCAACCTGAACGAATCGCCCTGTATTAAATGCGGACAGTGTTCTGCCCATTGCCCGGTCGGCGCGATTTATGAAAAAGACGAAACGCGCAAAGTGTGGAACGCCATTAAAGAAGGCAAAAAACACTGCGTTGTACAGATCGCCCCGGCCGTACGCGTCGCCATCGGCGAAGCCTTCGACATGGAACCGGGTGAACTGGCAACCGGCCAGCTTTACTCCGCCCTCCGCCGTCTCGGCTTTGACGCCGTATTCGACACCAACTTCACCGCCGACCTCACGATTCTCGAAGAAGGTTCTGAGTTCGTTAAGCGCGTGACTGAAGGCGGTGTGCTGCCGCAGATCACCTCCTGCTGCCCGGCGTGGACCGACTACATGGAAAAATATGCGAACGACTTCATCCCGAACTTCTCTTCGGCGAAGTCCCCGCAGCAGATGCTCGGCGCAATGGCTAAAACCTACTACGCCGAAAAAGCGGAAGTGCAGCCGGAAAACATGTTCGTGGTTTCCGTCATGCCGTGTACCGCGAAAAAATTCGAGGTTTCGCGCGACGACAACATGAGCTCAACCGGCTTCCAGGACGTCGACGTGGCCATCACCACCCGCGAACTGGCCCGTATGATCAAACAGGCCGGTATCGACTTCAAATCCCTGCCGGAAGAAGAAGTCGACAGCCTGCTTGGCGAATACTCCGGTGCCGGAACCATTTTCGGCGTAACCGGCGGCGTAATGGAAGCAGCCCTGCGTTCGGCGTACTACCTCATCACCAAAGAAGACCTTGAAGACGTAAACTTCATGGACTGCCGCGGTATGGAAGGCGTGAAAGAGGCCACCATCAACATCAAAGGCACTGAAGTCCGCGTCGCGATTGCCCACCAGATGGGCAACGTCGAGGCCGTACTGA
>QKFE01000256.1 GCA_003252225.1 Kiritimatiellales bacterium
GTGCGGGCCTGAAGAATCAGATCCTCTCCGCTCATGCCGGGCAGGCGCAGATCCACAATGCAGACGTCGTACACATTGCTTTTCATTAAATCCAGGGCCTCTTCCGCGCTTTCGGCCATTGAGGCGCGGAAGCCGTAATCTTCGAGAAAGGCGCACAGGCTGGTGCAAATAGCCGGTTCATCGTCGATCACCAGCACCCTGATTTTTGAATAGTCTGACATGGGGGTATCCTTAAATAAGAGTGCGATTCTACAGTCAAGCCGGAAGGAAACCCAAGCCCGGATTCGTAAATTTGACAGAACTCCCCGGAATCAGACCAAGGCTTTCTGCCGGTCGCGCTGATCCACCAGTTCTTTGATGGTTTTCACCAGAATCGGCAGCACGCGGACGGGTTTGTGGAAAACGTGTTCGGGCCGCATTCCGACCGCCTTGAGTTCTTCGGTCAGGGTATAGGTGATGTTGCCGGTGTGGATAATATAGCGCTGTTCGGGGAAGTGTTTGCTGGCCAGCAGAATCAGGTCTTCGCCGCTGAGGCCCGGCAGGCGCAGATCCACGATACAGACGTCAAAAATATGGCGGCGCATCAGGTCGCGGGCATTTTCGGTGCTGTCGCAATCGTACGTTTCAAATCCGTAATTTCGCAGAAAAGCCGAAAGGCTGTGGCGTACGGAGGCCTCATCGTCCACGACAAGAACGGTAATGTTTGAATAATCCCTCTTCATTCAACAATTCCCAAGAAGAGCGATAGTATGAAAAAAGAGCGGAAACTCAAGCAAAACTATTGCGCTTAAAGCCGCAGTCCCCAGCGTTCGGTTCGGTGTTTGTACGGGATCCGGACGCTGAAACAGGCCCCTTTGCCCGGCGAGGAGGTCACGCTCATGGCGCCGCCGTGATTTTCCGTGATGATGAAGTAGGAGACGGAAAGCCCGAGGCCGGTTCCCTGCCCAACCTCTTTTGTGGTGAAAAAGGGTTCAAAGACGCGTTTGCGGATATCGGCCGCCATTCCCGGCCCGTTGTCTTCCACTTCAATGAGCGCCATTTCAAATTCGTGCTTCAGCCGGAGAGTAATGGTCGGTTTTTTTGTGCCGCTTCCGGCCATCGCCTGTGCGCTGTTGGAGAGGAGATTGAGCAGCACCTGCAGAATCTGGCTGCCTTCGCAGCGGATTTCGGGAAGCGCTTCGAATTCGCGCACAATATGGATATGGCGGAAATCGAACCGTTTTTTCAGGTTGTAGTCGTTCGATGCGAGTTCGATGCCGCGCTCAATAATTTCCGCCAGATTGTGGGGTAAAAAGTGGGCTTCATCCTTCCGGCTGAAACTGAGCATGTTGTCCACCACTTTGGCGGCCCGGCGACCGGCTTCGGAGATCGAGTCCATCATTTGAATCAGCCCGCGTTCTTCCATATAGGCCTGAATGGCTTCGAGCGACGTTCCGACATTCCGGGCAATTTCAACATTTCGCTCGGTATCGTGCGTAATCCGGTTTCGCATCACCTGCAGATTCTGGAGAATACCGGCGAGCGGGTTGTTGATTTCGTGCGCCATACCGGCGGCCAGCCCGCCGACGGACATCATCTTTTCGGATTGCACCATCATTTCCTCAATGCGCACCCGGTCGGTTACATCATCCACCCGGATTACGGCGCCCTCTTTGCCGTCGGTGGTGATCGGGTAAATGGTGACATCGGCAATCCGCGGCGCATTTTTAATGGTGCAGTGAATCCGTTCATCGCGCTGCGCATCGCCGTTTCCAACGGATGCGAGCATCCGGCTCATTTCGCCGCCGAAGCCCGCAAATACCGCTTCAATCGGCTGGCCATGCGCGCGGCCGGCGGAAATACCGGTTGCCTCTTCGGCTTCGCGGTTCCAGTGAACCACGCGGCCGTCCGCGTCGATACCCGCCAGAATGGAGGGCATTGAATTAATAATGCTTTGCAGCATGTTGCGCAGTGCGGCCATCTCTTTCGAGGCCTGCAGGCGTTCGAGCTCGGCGGCGGTCCGCCCGGCGAAAACCTGCATAATCGATGTGGCGAATTCGACGTGTTCGACGGGGCCCCGATACAGAGCAACCATGATTCCGAGGTTTTGGTGGTTTGAATCCACCAGCGGAATACCGATGTAATTTTTAATGTCCAGTTTTTTGAGCTGTTCGGTTCCGGAATAGGCCGAAAGCACGTTTTCAACAACCATGCAGCGGCGGTTTTTCAGCACGGCTTCACTCGGGGTTCCGGCCAGCACGAATTCAAAATTCGGGCTGATTTCACCCTTATCCGAAACGGCGATGGTGCGCATGGTTTGGTGTTCATCGTCGGCATATTCCGCAATAAAGGTGAAATCGGCGCCGAGCGTTTTGGCCATTTGCGAAACCATCGAACTGAAAAATTTCCGCCCGACCGCCGCGACGCCTTCGACGATATTCCGGATACTGTCCTCGATCATCACCCGGCTGGTCACATCATCCACGCGAATCACGGCGCCTTTTGAATTATCGTCGAGCAGGGGATACACCGTGATGTCATGATAGCGCGTTCGCGATTCGTGCTGTTCGGCAATCCGTTCTTCGCGCTGTGCGCTGCGTTCGCGGATCGCGCGTTCGACCTTCACCATTTGCGGCACAAGTTCGGGAAAGGTTTCTCTCAGCGGTTTTCCGATCGCCTCTTCCGCGGAAATACCGGCGGTCTGTGCGGCCTGCCGGTTCCACTGGATGACGTTTCCTTCCGTATCGACGCCCACCAGAATAGACGGCATGGAATCAATCGAGTTGCTTAAAAGCGACCGCAGCTGGGCGAGCTGCTGTTCGGCCTGTTTGCGGAAGGTGATATCCCACGAGGTTCCGAAGGTGCCGACGATGTCGCCCTTTTCATCGTAGCGGGGCACCTTTGTGGTCAGATACCACCGGATTCCGTCGGGGGTGGTGCAGGCTTCCTCTTTCTGAATCGCCTTTCTCGTCCGGATAATTTCCTGCTCATCCTCAAAACGCTGCCGGGCTTCTTCGGGGGTGAAGAAATCGAAATCGGTACGGCCGATCAGATCCTCCGGTCCCATATGCAGTTCCGCCGCTTTCGCCGCATTCACTTCGATGAAACAGCCTTTGTTGTCTTTGAAATAGATCAGATCCGGGGCATGCGCCATAAACGAGCGGAAAAGGCTGCGTTCAAATTCGAGCCGCTTTTCGGTTTCAACGCGGTTGGTGATATCGCGGTCAATGCCGCGATAGCCGAGAATATTCCAGTCTTTGTCGTAAAACGGCACGGCGCTGGTTTCGAGCACAACGGTACGACCGTCGGCGTGCCGGTTGGTGTTCATCAGCGAGTGGATCGGCGCACCGTGTTTGATCGTATCCGCAAAGATCGATTTCATCGCTTCGGCCTCTTTCGGCGGCATGTGGGCGGTGAAATGTTTTCCGATCAGTTCATTGGGCGGATAGCCCAGCAGCTGCATCGACTGCGGGCTGGAATAGATGTAAATTCCCTGCGTGTCCACTTCCCAAATCCAGTCGGAAGTGGTTTCAACCAGATTGCGGAAACGCTCCTCGCTGCGGCGCAGGGCTCTCTGCGCTTCAATGCGGGCGGTGATATCGCGCGAAACGCCGCGCATTCCGGCATAGTTTCCCTCCGCATTCACGAACGCCATTCCGCTGGATTCGAGAATCACGCTGCTGCCGTTTTTATGCCGGAACGTGCTGACTTCGCAATTGATTGTCGAGGCCGGCGTGTAATGGCGGATCGCCTCCGTTTTTACGGCCGCGTCCTCTTTGAGCATAAACGACAGCGAGCTTTTTCCCTCCAGCTCTTCGGGGTCGTAGCCCAGAATATCAAAGGCCCGCGGGCTGACGTAGGTGTATGCCCCGACACGGTCGGTCTCCCAGATCATATCACCCGAAGATTCAACTAAGGCGCGGTAGCGCTCTTCGCTCAGCCCGAGCGCCTGCGCGGCCTGTTCGTGGCGTTCGCGCACCCGGCCCAGTTCCAGCGAATGGGTGGTGACTTTCCGCCGCAGGTTCCGGTTCCAGAACATGATTGAACCGATGGCCACCAGCGTGACGATCAGCAGCAGGCCGATGATTTTCAAATAGCGCTCCTGCGGAACAGCCGCAGCATCGCGCAGGGTAATCCATTCGGCGGTAATTTTCCGCCGCTGATCCGGCGGGATGTTTGCCAGCGCCTTATTCAGAATGGAGTTCAGCAGCGGCCAGTCTTTGCGCGAAGCCAGACACAGCTCCCACGGATAGTCAATATTCCCCGCCACCCGCAGATTGGAAATGCCCATCTCTTCGATGTAATACGAGGCCACCCCCAGATCGGCCACCATCGCATCCGCCTGCGAAAAGGAGACCATTCGGAATCCCTGTGCGGACTCCGCGACCGGAATAATGTCATATTCCGGGTGCCGCTCGCGCACATATTCATAATTCGCCGACCCCTCAACAATCACGATCCGCATTCCGGTCATATCGTCGAGCGTATAAACGCCGCCCCAGCCTTTGCGGGTGAGAATCACATTGCGGACGCTCATATAGGGTTCGGAAAAAAGGAGGTATTTTTCGCGTTCGTGCCGCTTTTGAACAGAAGCAACCAGATCGATTTCCTGCCGCTGCAGGCCTTCGATAATCTCCTTCCAGCTTTTGCAGTAAACCTTTTTGAACTCAATGCCCAGCTGCTCTTCAATCAGCCGGAGATAATCGGCGGAAAGGCCGCAGTGGCGGCCGCCGCTATCCACAAAATCGATCGGCGGAGCATCCGGCAGCGGAGCCAGACGGATTGCGGTTGCGTGTTCCGTCAGCCAGGCGCGCTCTTCCGGCGTCAGTTTGAGCGGCCGCATTTTGGGGTCGGGTACCAGCAGCATAAAAATGACTGCCGCCATCGCCGCCGCCACCGTTGTCCAGAATACGGTTTTCGTTCCCTGTTTCATACCCGCTACGTCATTGTCCGGTAGACATTCATAACATCGCGCGCCGTTTTCCGCCAATCAAACTGCCGGGCATATTCAATTCCCGTTTGCCGCGCCGCGGAACACCGCCCCGTCGCCGTTGCGTTTTCAATACACTCAAAAATTGCGTGCACATTTTGGGGGTCAAATTTAGGAATCCAATCGCCGGCGATTTCCGCCATCGAAGAGGTGTTCGAGCAGATGACCGGTGCGCCGCAGGCCAGCGCCTCGATAATCGGGAATCCGAACCCTTCAAACAGGGAGGGAAAAATCATCAGGTCGCATTCCGAATAGAGCAGGGGCAGAGTTTCTTCCGGCACAAAACCCGGAAATAGAATCTCATTTTTAACGGGGCTTTCGGCGGCGCGTTTCCGGATGATTTCCGCGCCGCTCCAATCCGCGCCCACGAGCACCAGCTGATGCGCGCTGTCGTTTTCCAGCTTAAACCGCTCAAAGGCCTCAAT
>QKFE01000089.1 GCA_003252225.1 Kiritimatiellales bacterium
ACCATACGTTTAAAAACAATCCCCTGCCGGATAACCGGGCTTCAATCTGGGAGCAGGAAAATATCACAACGGCCTTTTCAGCCCGGGATAATATTAACGGCCTTGTCTGTATTGATAACCTCGCGGTTTTGTCGGAATAAACCGACAGAGAATTGGCCTTATAGATACGGCGGATAAATATCGGGATTTTTTAACCACAAAAAACACAAGAAGACACAAAACAGACGGTTCTGTTTTTGTGAATTTTCGTGCTTTTCGTGGCCATTCATTAAGCACCATGAATTCACAATATTTAATTGCCGGAGCAATATTTCATGTGCCCGCCCTTCACGGCGGACAATCTTCGCATGTATTTTACGCAATCCTCACTATTCAGTTTGCAGCGTCTGATTCAGTTTATGCCCGTCAAAAACATTTTTGATTATTAACTACATGTCAAAATAAGGTCGGGTTATGAACACATTCTTGAAAATCCTGTGGATGGAAATGGCGTTGTGCTGCTGCGTTTCAGCAAATTCGTTCATGTTCACTTTTGACGAATATGAAAACGGTTCAATCGATGGACAGTCCGGCTGGCTGAACAGTGCGCCGGGGCTGAATCAGCCGGGGTTTACGGTGATGGGCGGACTCGGCCGGAGCGGGGCTGCGGGCGATAAAGCACTGGGAATTTCCGGGGCGGATAAATACTGCATCCTGAAACAGACCGAGTCCGTTTTATGGCAGCCGGATCAGACGCTCACGGTGTCGTTCGACTTCAGGATCGGGCTGGTTGGCGGGGAGAATAAATCCGGACACCTATTCCATTTTTCGTTCGGCGGAGATAAAGATACGGAGCGGTGGGCGGTTCTATTTGAGCACAGGGAGGATGGAATCTGGAATATTAAGGCAAATATGCCGAACTGGTGGGGGAAAGATTATCCGCCGGAAACGTTTGTAGTCAGGCCTGCAACCGGAATGGCGGTGTCAAAATGGTTCCATTTAACCATGACTTCGCTGAAAACGGAAATCCCGGGCGTATTCAAATCAACACTTAAAATTGAGAACGAAGCGGGCAATACGGTGGATGAGATCGTGTTCACAGAAAAGGCGACCCCTGAGTCCGGAGTGCTTTGGAACCGGGAGGAATTCCCGTTCTATTTCACGATTGACTCCGGAGTGAACGGTCTTTGCTGTCTGGACAACCTGCTGATTCAAACGACGCCGGAAAAATGAAAAAGCCGACGTCAAAATATGGCGTCGGCTTTGGAGTTTGATTCGCGCGGCGGTTATTCGTCAACCAGCCCGGGATAGGGCCCCGGCACGCTTTTCAGATAGCTCTTCAGCAGATTCTGCATCTTTTCGAGCTGCGCTTTATATTCCGGGTTGGTCGCCAGATTGGTTTTTTCGGTCGGATCGCTTTTGAGATTATAAAGCTGGTCGCGGTCGAAATAATTCGGTGCCCACGGGGTGCCTTCCGGATCTTTGAGCTGCCAACGTTCAAACGCGAACCCGCCCGGTTTCATGCCCAGCTGAAAATAAGGGGCATCTTCGAGGAACGGATACTGCTCTTCCATCCAGGGGTGCTCCTTGGCCATCTCACCGTAATAATATTCCTTCGCCTCCTTCACGCGCTCCTCTTTGGTGCGCTCAAGGCTTGGCGGAACATAAAAGGCCACATAGCTCCAGTCCGCCGAACTCACCGCACGCGTCAGGCCGATTTCGGAATAGACGACTTCGCGCCAGCTCTCCGGAGATTCGCCCCTGAAAAACGGCATCAGGCTTGTGCCGTCAAGCATCATATTTTCCGGCGCTTCAATTCCCGCCATTTCAAAGAAGGTCGGAGCAAAGTCAATATTCTGCACCGGTTCCTGCGGCCGTCCGCCCGGCTTAATCATTCCCGGCCAGTACGCCATGATCTGGGTGCGCACTCCGCCTTGATAGCAGGTGCCCTTGGAGTGGTATTCCATGCCGTTATCGTTGTAATAAACAATCAGCGTGTCTTTTTCCAATCCCAGCTCTTTCAGCTTATCCATTACCGCGCCGACACCGTCGTCGAGCCACGTTGCCGCGCGGTTTTCATCCGGAATACCGGCCTTTTTCGTGCGCTCCAAAACGGATTCGCGCGAGGGTTGCACGCCGGTGATCGGCGCGTCCAGAATACCCATCCCGCTCTTGCGCGGATCGCCGGTCAGCGATTCGAAGGTATCCGGAACATGCATCAGCGTCGGGGCGAAATAGAAGTACCACGGCTCATCTTTATTCGCTTCGATAAAGTCGAGCACCGCCTTTGTATTCCACTCCTGATTGTGCACATTGCAGCCGGTGTTCACCAGCGACTTGTCGTCGTTCGGATTGCCGCCGTAGGCCGCTTCCACATAGTCGAAACCGAACTTCTTGATTTCGTCGCAGATGATCCGCTGGTTTTCGCGCATGAGTTTCTGCACTTCCGGTTGATACGGATCGGTGCCTTTTTCAATCGGCGTAATCAGGTGCATGGTGCCGTTCAAATGCCACTTGCCGGTGAAGCCGGTTTTATAGCCCGCCTTCTGCAAAACCCTCGGTACGTTGGGCTGACCGTCGGCGAACCCGATGTTCCAGAGAATACGGGTTACACCCTCTTTCGTGTTGCTTTCCGCGAAATAGGGCTGCGGACAACGGCTGGCAAAATGGCCGCTTAGGCAGGTGTAGCGGCTCGGCGAACAGACGCTCGAAGAAACGAACCCGTTTTCGAAATAGATGCCGTCGTTCGCCAGCTTATCAATATTCGGCGTCAGCGCTTTGCCGCCCAGAAACCCGAAATGATCCCGGAATTCATCGTCGGCAATAATGAACAGAATATTCGGCTTCCGTTTTTCAGCCGTCGCCGAAATTGCGAGGCCTGCAAGCGCGATGACACCTAACCATTTCATTTTTTTAAGCATGGAATTCTCCCATTTCACTCCAAGGAATGATTTTTTCAAAACGGCGGATATAGTTCCAGTTCCAGCTTTCGTCATACTGGTGGCAGACGCCCCAGTCGAGCGCGGCCAGCGGTTCCCGGTCGGCATCGAGGTCCTTCACGAGGCCTGCGGCTTCGGGGCCCCATTTGATGTGCGACATGATTTCAAAATTAACCCCGTCTTCCGCAAACTGGATCGTATTTTTTTCCGGCCCGTCGGTGATGAGCATGGCGGCGATCCCGTTTTTATAATTCCAGCAGCAGACTTCGTGGCCGCTGTTGGTGATCGGGTTATAGGGTGATTTTACATACGGCCCTTCCAGTTTATCGGCGATAGCAACACCCCACTTGATTTCGCGGCCGCCCATCGTCAGCTCTTCGCCCATCGTTTCGCCTTTGTAGTAGAGGTAAAACTTGTTGTTGAAAAAGAGCAGGCAGGGATCGTGCGTTTTATGGCTGTCGAAGCTGCCTTTGCTTTTCACGTGGAAGCGGTTGTCTTCATCGCCGCGCCACTCGCCATCCTGCGAAGGCGAAACAATCGGCGCTTCGGATTTGCGCCACGGGCCGTGCGGTGAATCGGCGATCGCCATCGCGATCTCTTCAATCACGCGGTTGGTGTAGGGCGCTTTCACGGTTTGGTAAACGAGAATAAATTTACCGTCGTGTGCCAGCACTTCGGGGGTGAAACAGGCGCGGTCATCGTATGAACCGGCGGGGCCGTGGCCGATCGCACAACCCTCTTCCTTCCATTCCCAGCCGTCTTTGGACGAGGCGTACCATACTTCGGTTTTATCCCACGGGAAAACTTTCGCGTCCGGATCGCCGCTGCCGAAACCGACAGTTTCGCCGGTGCCTTTGGTGTACCAGCAGTAATACGTGTCATCGACCTTCAGCACAGCGCTCGGGTCGCGGCGGATTACACCCTCTTCGAAGGCGAAGTCGCCGCCGAGATCGTACAGTTTAAATTCGCAGAACCACTCTTTGCTCTTTTCCCAGTAGCCGCGTTCAATTGCGCGTTTCGTCGCCGCGCTCATCAGTTTTCCGTCACTCATAATGTTCTCCTATTCTTGTTGAAAAATAGTGACCGCAAAGACGCAAAGAAACAAAGCGCCTATAAGTTACATTAAAAACAGACCTTGGCGTCTTTGCGTCTTAGCGGTTCAAAATCAGCCGTATACTTTTTCGATTTCCTCTTTACAGATTTTTGTCCATTCGATCAGCTTGTCGGCCCCGTCGCCGCCGCCGAGCGTTCCGCCGATATTCAGAATCAGTTCCAGCGGGCAGTCTTTCGCGGCTTCCAGCACACGGCGCAGTTCCTTACGGACGCTGTCGGCATGCAGTTTTTCGCCGAGGAACGGAACGCCGGAGGGTTTGTAGCCGTAGAGCAGTTCGGTTCCGATTTCGGCGCCGGCCTTTTCAAAATCGCACCATTCGCTCACGGAAATACGGCGGGCGTTCGGTACGCTTTTCACAAACTTCACCTTGTTGTGGAGTACTTCGCAGCAGCCGACGTTAACCCACTTAAACAGTTTCATCAGCTGCACATTGTACGGCAGGTCGAACTCCTCGTGCATAACGGGCGAAACGCAGTTGAAGCCTTCGGCACAGGTAAAGGCCCAGGTATCCATCAGATCGCAACGGCCTTTTTTCATCAGCTCCTGATAGTTCGGGATATCCGGGTTGAAGCGCAGGCCGGTTGAGCCGAGCGGGTCGGATTTATCCCACGGCCCCCAGAGGCCGAGTTTTTCCAGCGTCTGGAAGCGCTTTTGAAAATTGTCGGCAATGCGCTGCATGGCTTCGTGCGTCCACTCCGGTTCGTCGACCATATCGGTAAAAATATTTTCCATGCCGCGCAGCTCGGCCCATTCATCGACCACTTTGGCGGCAAAATAGATGCCGGTCGGGATGACATCGAGGATTCCATTGAAAATCTCTTCGAGTTCAATCTTCGCTTTTTCCCGTGCATCCCAGTCCACACTAATGACCGGATCGCCGATTTTTTCGATATCAGCCATTTCCCGTACCGGATGCTCAAACTTAAAGGCGCCGGTTTTCGCCGCGTCGTCATCGGCATAGTGAGCCGTCACCGGAAGTTTGGGATAGGCGGTGATGCCGGTGAAGTGCGGGTAGCGGATAACCGGTTCGATCACCGTATCGTCGTGCAGGTTTTCGAACGACCAGATCCGCTGGCGCAGATCGCGTTCATAATTACGGGCCGTTTCGTTTTCGCACTTCAGATGTTGATTATCCGGCAAGGCCTCTTTCCAGGCCAGCGGCCAGAGGTGGATCAGCTGGAGCGGTCCGGCGCTTTTATCCAGATCCGTCAGCCGGGTCCATTTATCGATCTTCTGTTTGTTGTCTTCTGTTGCGGCCAGTTCGGCGGCTTTCCGTCCGAGCCCGCGCAGCACCTCAATATCTTTTTGGGGTATATTCATTTTTGATTACCTTATGCTCATTTACCCGAAGGTTTA
>QKFE01000216.1 GCA_003252225.1 Kiritimatiellales bacterium
CGGATCGCTTTCCCGTTAACCAGCGCATCGGCGGTCTTTTGACGCGCGGCGGTCAAAATCCTTCCAACCGTTGCCCGCGAAACCTTCATCTGTTCGGCGATCTGCTCGTGGTACATACCTTCAAAATCGGCCAGCCGGATTGCTTCGATCTCATCGAAGGTCAGCACAACCTCCTCAATCTCGCGCATCGGAACGCCGGCGGGTTTGAACCAGGTGATTTCCGGCATATTTTCAATTTCACGCATATTTTCAGGGCGGGGCATATTTCGGTCTCCTTGGTTGCGATATGAGCATATGCTCAAAATGAGGGCAAGTAAAAATACGGGTAATATTGCGCGGAATTTATGTCGCTGAAATTTCCAGCCCGCATTCGCGGATCATTTCGAGGTCGGATTCGTATTGGGAACCCGCGACGGTGAGATAGTTCCCGGTCATCAGCCCGTTGGCTCCGGCGGCAAAAAGCTCCTTTTGACGGTCGCCGAGAATATGGGCGCGTCCGCCGCAAATGCGCAGCGTCACATCCGGCAGCAGAAAACGGTAAACCGCAATAATCCGCAAAGCTTCTTCAGCCGAAAGCGGTTGCTGGTTTTTCAGCGGTGTTCCGGGGTGGGCGTAGAGAAAGTTGATCGGCACACTGTCAACGCCCAGTTCGCGCAGTGTAATCGCGAGATCGATCCGATCCTGCCAGCTTTCCCCCAAACCGAAAAGGCCGCCGCTGCACACTTTCAGCCCGATTTCCTGCGCGGTTTTCACCGTTTCCAACCGGCTCGACCACTCCTGCGTCGAACAGATTTCGGGGTAAAATTTTGCCGATGCTTCGAGATTATGATGAAACCGGGTTACGCCGGAATCTTTCAGCATTTGCAGATCTTCGCGGTTGAGCCGCCCGAGCGATCCGCAAACCGGGGCCTTTTTCCCGCCGCCGATTTTCATTACCGTTTCGGCCAGTGTTTTCAGCTCATCCGAAGAGAGCTTCCCGCCGCTCGTCACCACCCCGCATTTGCGGTCGCCGTCTTTAATATCGTCGCGAATCTGCTGTTCCAGTTCGGCGGAATCCATAAAAGGATACACCTCGATCGCGGTCGAATTGTGCCCGCTCTGCGAACAAAACCGGCAGTCCATATCGCACCGGCCGCTTTTCGCATTAATAATGCAACACAGCTCAATCTGTTTCCCGAAAAACGCCTCGCGGATTTCCGTCGCGGCGGCAAACAGTTCCGCCTCGTTGGCCGTAATCAGGTGTATTGCCTCTTCGGCTGAGCAACCCCTTCCGGTTAGGCACTTTTCTTTAATTTCACTCATCATGATGCAGTTTCCGGGCGTCGCGTTTACGTTATATTTTTCCGGTGAAGGCGCGGAGTTAACCACGAAAGCGGTTGGGACACAAAAGGAAACTTGGTCTCGGTTTCCCCTGACAAATTTCGGTATTGCCGGGTAAAAGAAGTTGACCGGTTTTGTCTCGTTCGGTAATTGTCGCCCCCTTATGAGCAGGCAGGGGTATGTCTGTTCGGTGCTGCCGTTTCCGGGCGGAATAGAGGGCTTTAAGAGGGCGTGCCGCGACAACTGGGATAGACTCAGTTTCAGTACGGTTTTTTGCGGTTTTATTCTCCGGGGCACAACCGGTTTTTTGCCGGGGTATTTTGGGGGGAGCCGCATGTGAATTTTCCTTCAAAAACCCCTTAAATACGGTTGTTTACGCAGTTCTGCGGCATCGATCAAATTACCCCTCCCTACTGGCATGGAGGTTGCTTTTTAAGTGGCCATGCTTGTTCATTTCTCGTCCGCCGGCGATCGGTTGGGCCGGGGAGCTCTCAAGGGGAGGGAGTGGAGTGAGCCGAAACCCATTAGGAATCAGATCGATGCAGGTTAATTTGAAAAAAGAACGCAACGTGATCGCCGCCGCGGCCCTTTTCGTTGCCGGACTGAGTGCAGTACAGGCGGCAATTTATCCGGCCCCCGCAAATACGGGCCGTCCTTCAGCAGCTTTTCCCGCCGAATTTTTTGCTTTTGAACCGCCGGTTGCCGAAGGTACCGCCGCGAATGTCCCGGCGATTGCCGAATGGACGCGCGTCAACGAACCGGGCGATACGCTGGCGCTGACCGGCAGCCGCCTTTCTGTGCTTTCCGGAACCGACGCGGGCCGCGATACCCAGTTCCGGGTCTTCGGGCAGTCCGGCTCCACTAAAATGGAGGGCGATGCCGCCATTCAGCGTTTGGACGGGATGCAGGCCGCCATCACGCTGCCGAATACGCTGCCGGCGAATACGATGTATTTTCTGTGGACGCGCAATAATAACGGATTCAGTGAGCCGGTAGGCATTAATCAGACGGAATCGTGGTGGGCGACGGATCGCGCGGTAAAAGACGGAACCATCTCCATTTACGGGCGTAATTTGCAGCTCGGATCGGGCAAAGCCTATGTTTATATCGAAGAGCTGAATCAGTGGCTGACCAGCACGCAGGCCAATCCGTACAAAGCGGAATTCAAGCTTCCGGCAACGATTGCCAACGGAACGTATACCCTTTGGGCGCACAACGGCCACGGTCGCGAATACGGCTGGGCCAATGCCCTTAAAATTGCCGTTGAAACCGCCGTCAACTGGACGGCCGGAAATACGCTGAATGTGAAAAACGCGCCGTTCAACGCGAAAGGCGACGGATCGGCGGACGATTACGGCGCAATCCAGCAGGCGATCGATTCCGCCGGTGCGGGCGATACGGTTTATCTGCCGGCCGGAACCTATAAAATCGGCGATAATATCCGCCGATTGAGCGGAAAACGGCTGCTCGGCGCCGGAATGGAACAGACCAAAATTACGACCCATTCCGCCTTCGCCAATGCGACCTATGCCGAAATGTTTTACATCGACCGCAGCGCGGATTTCGCAATGGGTGAAATGACCCTCGATGCCGGAGCTTATCCGAAAGGGAAGGTTTTCCGCGGCCGCGATATGGATAACGGCACAATCGAAAACGTCCGCTTCACGCAGGTGGGCAGTACAGTTTCGGCCGATTTGGTCGATATTTCGAACTCAAAATATATCCGCTTTAAAGGGTGCGAATTTTACCCGTGCCGCAACGTATTCGTCGGCAACACCAAACAGGTCGGTTTTTACGAGTGCGACTGGTACGGGCTGTTCGACTGCAACGTGCTGCTCTCTTCGTGGGGCGCGAACGAGCTGAGTATTGAAAAATGTTCCGCCCAGCATTACGACGATTCGGATCCGACCGACGGCAGCGGCTGGTGTCAGGGCCGTTTCCTTTGGGGCTCCGGACACGGCGGAACGCACCGCAACCTCTATTTCGGAAACAATTCAATCAACAACATGCACCCGCGTTTTGACCCGCGGTTCGATAAATACAACCAGAACGGCCGTATGAATACCGGCGAACACGTGATGTTCGAATGGACCGCCACGTTCCACGACGGAAAACCGACCGCAGTTGACGGAAATACGCTGACGTTCAGCAATATCACCAAAGACGTTTCAAACACCATTATCGTGATCATCGACGGCGAAGGCGTCGGACAGAGCCGCCGGGTTTCCGCATACGACGAAGCAACCGGAAAAGTAACGGTTGATGAACCGTGGCGCGTTCAGCCGAATACCGGCAGCACGGTTGTGATGGGCCGCTATGTCAACCGTATGGCGGTTTATGACAACTTTTTCGACGGACACGAGCGGCTGATGGATCCGCTGGATTCGGGCGCGCTGGCCACTAACCGTACAGCTACCACCGCTGTTTCCGTTTACGGCGCATTTCAGGATCTGGTTGTCGCGGAAAATACAATCCAGCAGACCCGGCAGGGGATTATCAGCTGGGGATTCGGCTATAATTATATCGACCCGGAACTGAACAACCTTCAGCCGAACTATTTCAACCTGTTTACGAAAAACACGATGAACGACTGTTTTCAGGGCATTCGGAATACCACCGACACGTTCAATTCGTACGCCAATTCACCGGGCACCATCATTGCCTTCAACGTCTGGCGCAAAAACGCGATGACCAATATTTCGTTCGAAGCCGTAAGTTATGATTCGAAATATGTCGATCTGCCGATCGGGATGACGGTTTATGACCACAACAGCGCGGTTGATTTCGGCGTCAGTGTCGGCCGATCCGAAAATCTGCGCAATCAGGTTTGGGTCGGAAATTCGTTTACCGGCGACGGCGGCGATACGGCGATTTCCTTTGAGGCGGATCACACGCCGATGCTGTCCGAAAACAGCTGGAATAATTTTGCGACTACCTACGGCGCCGGCCCGGGCGCAGTGCTCGAACTTCCGGCCCGCGTCATTACGCTGTGCCCGATTGCCAACAGCTGTTCGGTTGAAATCCGGAATGCCGGAACGGAAACACTGAATTGGACCGCGTCTTCGGCGGATTCGTGGCTGAAACTGGGGCAGACTTCCGGAAATACGGCGGCAGAAAAAGCGTCCAGTCTGGCTTTGAGTCTGAATACGCAACCGACGACCGACATGGAAGCGGTGATTACGGTCAGCGGGGCGGGGCAGACCCGTAAAATGACGGTGCTTTTCGACCTCGATTCGAGCGGCCCGCTTCCCCCGACAAACCCTCCGACGCCGGTGCTGAACGCCATCGCCATCACCGGCCCGACGGAAATAAATGAGGGCGCTTCCGCAAATTACACCTGTACGGCGACCTATTCGGACGGTTCCCATTCGGCTGTTTCTGCAATGTGGAGCGAAAACTCGGATAAGGCCTCAATCGGCGGAAACGGAACCCTGACCGCCGCGTTGGTTGACGCGGATACACCGGTTGTTTTGACCGCGAATTTCGGCGGAAAAACCGCGATGTTCGGCGTAACCATTAAAAACGTTCCGGCGGCAACCCTGACTGCCATTCAGATTTCCGGCCCGGTTTCGGTCAGTGAAGGGGCGACGGCGCAATTCAGCTGTACGGCCAGTTATTCCGACGGATCGAGCGCAACGGTTTCGCCGACGTGGTCGGAAAATTCGGCGGCGGCTTCGATTTCAACTTCCGGCCTTTTGACGGCAGGCGCGGTTTCTGCGGATACCGCGGTGATCATTACCGCCCAGTTCGGCGGAATAACCGATACGCACTCCGTCACCGTGACCGATGTTCCGTCAACCGTCACACTGACCGGTATTTTGATCGACGGCCCGGCTTCTGTAACCGAAGGAACTACCGGTCAGTTTAAGTGCACGGCGCGCTATTCCGACGGATCGAGCGCAACGGTTTCGCCGGTTTGGAGCGATAATTCCCCGAATGCCTATATTGGAAATAACGGCACATTTTCCGCCAGCCAGGTTTCGGCGGATGAAATCGTCACGGTGACGGCGCAATACGGCGGAATCACCGAAACCCGTTCCGTTACCATCGTGAATATTGCCGCTGTTTCGCTGAGTTCCATTTCCATTTCCGGCCCGGCTTCTTTAAATGAAGGAGCCAGCGGCCAATACAGCTGCACCGCGCACTATTCCGACGGTTCGAGCCAGCCGGTCGTGCCGGATTGGGCGGTAAATTCCGCCGTCGCCGCAATCGATACCGCCGGATTGCTGACCGCCGGAAATGTCGCCGCAAATACCCCGATAATCGTTTCCGCAAATTACGGCGGGAAATCGGCCGATTTCAATGTGACGGTGATTTATGTGATGCCGACGCTGACCGGTTTGACGGTGAGCGGCCCGGCGGTACTCGAAGCGGGCAATTCCGGGCAGTACACCTGCACGGCCGGCTATTCGGACGGCAGCACGGCACTGGTTGCGGCAAGCTGGTCTGAAAATTCGGCGGCGGCCTCGATCAACACGGCTTCCGGCCTTTTGAATACAGCCGGAGTGACGGCTTCGGAAACTCTTTCGGTTACCGCTTCATTCGGCGGAATGAGCGCCTCAAAGAGCGTGATAATAAACTATCCGGTGAAAACGCTCACCACCATTTCCATTTCCGGCCCGGCGCTGGCCAATGAAAACGCCCTCGCGCAGTTTGTCTGCTATGCGCACTACTCCGACGGGTCGAGCGAAGAAGTCCGCCCGGTGTGGTCGGTGGATAATACGATCGGCTACATCGGCGCGAACGGAACCCTGCAGACCGGCGATGTCGATGTGACCACCGAATTCACGGTAACGGCGGTTTATGAAGGCCTTGTTGCCAATCATAATGTAACTATCAAGGTAGTTGGCACAAATATTGTTTATCCTCTAAGTGGATTCGCTGGAAAAACGGTCAAAGCCGAACTTTGGGATGAAACAGCTCAGCAGTGGCACGACCTCGGAACCATCGACAGTCCTGAAGAACTGGTGATCGAAAATGTAAACGCTGGCCAATGGTACTGGATCACCATCAAGGAATGGAACGGAGATACCGGCGAGTGGGAGCAGGTTCACGCGAACTGGGTCAGCATGTAAAAAAAAAGGGGCTTTTGAGGATAAGCAAAAATGAAAAAATTGGGACTAGCAGTAATTTTAATGATCGCCCTCTGCGGCAGCAGCTTCAGCGGAAATGTCGGACTGCCGACTGAAAATATCGCCCTGCCGGATGTCGGGAACGGGACGTATTTAATTTGCATCTGGGACGATAATTCTGGTACTTGGCTCCGAGGATTTGAGCAGTACACGCGTACTGGAGAATACGAATTTCAGGTTCCGGAGTGGGGAAAATGGTATTGGGTCGGACTGTGGGACGAAGCAAAAGGCGATTATATTTTCGGGAAATGGATCGGCCATTTTCTGTCCGAATAAACCATGGGATTTTTCCCGTGAAAACAGTCAAATGGATCAGTACGGGCCTTTCACTGGCCCTCTTTTCGGGATGTGCATCCATCGACGGACTCAACGGTGCTGAAGGCCCTCAGCTGGTTGCGTCGGCCCGTTCCACCCCTCACGAAGACTATGTGGAAGTCGGCGTTAAATTTTCCACTTCCGGCGATTTCTTTGCCCTTGTTTCCCCAAAAAGGTGGATGAACCCCATTAAAACCGGCGGAACTCTTTCGTGGATGAACCCGAATGCGTGGGGTGAGGATTTCGGGCGAACCGGGCGTATTTTCCTCGGCGAAGCAGTGGTGGCCGGCGTTGTGGTGGCGGCCGTGGCAGCCGGCGGCGGAGGGGGCGGCGAAGGCGACGGCGGCGCGCGCGATCCGTACGATCCGGGCGATAATCCGGGGAATCCGCCAGACAGTAATCCGTAAAGGTGATCGGCTTTGCCGGGGGGAAAGCTTGCGTTTGGTTTCAGATTTATTTTAAAGAACAGCCATTAAAGAGGCTGTTTTGTTGTTTTAAGGAGTTGTTGATGTCGATTTTTTTAAGAATGTCAGCAGTGTGCGCGGCGCTGACCGTGCTTATTTCGGGCTGTACCACGGAAACTTCAACCAGCGGAGATTTCCAGCCGCAACCGAATGTTGCAGAAAAGATTTCATCACAGGCCCTGCAACCCGGCGACGCCATTGAGATTTCGGTTGAAGTGGACGGCAAAATGGAGGTTTCGATGCACCGGGCAACGCTGAACGCCTTCGGGAATGTTACGCTGCCGTTGGTGGGCGATGTCCGGGTCGGCGGATTAAAACCGGATCAGGCCCGCAGTGTGATTGCCGGCGCATACGGCTCCTATTACGTTAATCCCCCCGTCATTATGCTGACCAAAATTGAAAATCCGGCGGAAGAGGGCGAATGGGGCTATGTGACCGTTACCGGGAAAGTCGGCCGACCGGGCCGTGTAAAAATCACATCGTCCAAAGGCATCAAACTGACGCAGCTCATTCAGGAAGCCGGCGGGTTTTCCGGCAGCGCCAAACAGACGGAGATCCGTATCACCCGGATTTCGAACGACGGCAGCAAAAAACGGATCACGGTCGACTACACCGAAATCGGGCAGGAAGGCAATGTCGAGGCCGATGTCAGTCTGATCGACGGCGATATTGTCTACATTCCGGAGCGGATCTTCTGATATGAAAACGCCGCGCTTTAAACTGGTCTTTCTCGCGTGTTTTGCGGCGTCCGCTGTTTTCGCCCAGTCGAAAGAGGACGAAGGCATAAAAACAAAGGCCGGTGTTTTTAAAATCGATGCCGGGGTACTCGGAGCCTACAACGACCGGATACAGGTCACCGGCAACACATTCACCGAAGATTATTTTTCCGAAACCGAGGCCGGAATCCGCTACGACAATCTCCCGGCACTGCACAGACTTTGGGGCTACGGCCGCTACGGCTACCGTTTTTACAACGATCTTTCCGACCAGAACGGCAGTTTTTACAAAGCCGGGGCGGGAATCGGCTCCAATTATGAAAGCCCGCTTTCGTGGGGACTTTCGGCCGATGTCACCAAATCGCTCAATTACAACACGTCGTATAACCCCGCATCGGGGCAGCAGCCGGATTCCATTCTGACCGATTCGCCGAACCGCCGCACGCTGGTACAGGCGAATGCCGGCTACGATAAAATGCTGGGCGAAAAAAACTCGCTGATGCCGAGTTACAGCCTTCTGCACTACTATCAGGAATTTCAGTCCGGCGAAACCGCCCAATGGCAGATTCACGGGGCCGGGCTCGATTACCGCCGACATTACTCGGAAGAGACCGTATTTTCGCTCGGCGCCCATTACAGCTATCAGCTGAACCTTGAAAAAAACCCGAATACAAATGAGAAAGACAACGGCGGCATCGCATCCGTGCAGCTTGCCGCCGAAGGGGAAATCACCGATAAAATTTCGTGGCTGGCGATGATCGGGTATGCATTCGCCGAATACGAACAGTCCGGCAGTGATTCGGGCATTATCAGCAATCTGCGGGCAAACTGGAATCTGACGGAAAAAATTTCGGCCTATGTTTTCGGCGGGAACGATTTTCAGCCCGCTTATGCCGGAAGCAACGGGCAACTGGGCAAGGCCCGACGGGTTTATCGGCTTGGATACGGCGCCGATTGGCAGGTCGTTGAAAAACTCGGCCTGAGCGCGTCCGTTTTTCACGATTATCAGGAAGAGATCGGCGGCACCTCCAATCCGACGCCGAATTCGCCGATCGGCACCGTTCGAACCTTTTTCGACGCACAGGTTTTTTATCAGCTCACCCGGCAGATTACCCTCTCCGCCGGGTATCAGTACAACAAAGATGAAAAGGCGCAGGATCAGCAGATCGGGTCGCTCAATGCGGTTTTTGTCTATTAGGAACGAATTGGAATTACGGGCTTCGGATAGGTATTTTTAATAAGAAAAAAACTGAGAATCCGTTGGTGATCAAGGGCAAAACCATTTATAAAACTCTTACCTTTAATAACGGAACGGAAAAGGAAATCGCGAAAATGAAAAAAATCAGCATGGCAGTTCCCGCAGCGGTATTGATGGCTGCTGGTTTGGCGCAGGCCGAAACGATACAGGGTATCAATATTGATTTCGTTAATGTCGGCAATGCCGGAAACGCCGCCGATACGAGCGGGCACGGCGCCGTAGGTTACAATTACCGGATCAGCCAGAAAGAGATCGCCATCTGGCAGTTTGAAGCCAGCGGTGTCGGCGACGGCGATGAAAACCACTGGAATGTCCCCAACCGTACCGTCGGAACCAACGCGCCGGCGGTGAATATCAGCTTTCACGAAGCCGCCCGTTTCTGTAACTGGCTGACTACAGGCAATCCCAATAAGGGTGCCTATTCGATGTTTGGCGGTTATGTGACCGGTGTTGATCGCGCAACTGCGGTTTTAGACTACGGAACGGTTTATGTGGTTCCGACCGAAGACGAGTGGTACAAAGCCGCCTATTACACCGGCAGCGGCTATTCGCTTTATGCCAACGGAACTGATACGGCTCCGGCGGCTGGGCTGACGGGCGCAAACTATAACAACGTGATGGGCAGCCCGAACGACATGTGGGCCGTCGGAAGCGGACTGCTGGAAGCCAACCACGGCACCTACGATATGATGGGCAATGTGGACGAGTGGACCGAAACGATGGTTGCGGGTACAACAAACTTTATCATCCGCGGTGGGCGCGAAGACGTGCTGCTGTCGCAGGCCGACCGGCTCAGTTCGACCTATTCAATTAACGAATTCGTCAGTTATGAATACCGCAAAACCGGTCTTCGAATTGCCGCAATTCCGGAGCCGGGAACCATCAGCCTGATGGGGCTGAGCACCGTCAGCCTGTTTGTCGGCCGTCGCGCGCGCCGCAAACGGCAGCTCGGCAGTTCAGTTCTTTCGATGAAGCACAAGAGCCTGTGCGATTCCTACTGCTCGGAAGCCGAGTGGTTTAAACGGCAGGAATATACCGCCGAATCCGCTGAAGCCGACGCGGTCAGCGAACTGAAAGCCGCCGTTTCCGGGCAGGCTTCCAGAATCTGGACTGCCCTGCGGGAGCGGAAAGAAGAAGCCGATAAACGGTTTTGGAATTTCATGGTAGCGCGCCACGAGCGCAAACAGGCCAAACGAATCGCCGCGCGGCAGGCTTTTAGAAAGAGACTGATTGACGGATTCGATGCGTTTCTTGCGCTGATAATGAAGTAGGGACTGATTTCATGGGAATGTGCGAAGGCCTCTGGAAAACGAGGCCTTTCGTATTTGAAAGCGAAGGGGGATTTTTGAGTTTAACCGTATTTGATGCAGGCTCGAAAAACAGGACTGAATCAGTCCTGCACCGATGGCTCCTTTCTGTTTTTTTATGCCGGTAATAGGGTTAAATCCCCCCGTTTAACACGTTGAAAGTTGGTAGATCGCAGATGGAAAAGGACAGTCTATACCAAGGGAACGTATCGCAGCCGGCCCCGGCTCCCCAAAACGTCAATGCACCCCGCCACGGCAGTTCGCACAATCCGTTTGATCCGCTGAACCTGCTCCGGACTCTGTTGCGCAACTGGCTGATTATCGGGATATTTGTCGGCCTCGGCGGTGCGGGCGCTTATATTTACACGCGGCTGGCGAAACGGATTTATAAAGCCGAAGCGGTGCTCGAAATGAGTGTCCGCCGTCCGAAAGTGGTGAACAACGAAGCGGTGATTGAAGACTTCAGCCATATCCGCGATGAAGGGGTTATTTTCAACACCCGCTTCACCAAGTTTAAATCGCCGGCGATGGAAAAGCTGGCGACCAAGGAATATTTCGAGCGCTATCCCGAAGATAAGGATTACATCAACAAATACCTCCTCTCCGACCTGATCCGGCTGGTTGACTGGAAAAAAGACCCGAAGGCCAACATCGTTTACGTCACCTATTTCGGCGAAGACCCGCAGTTTGCCGCCAAGCTGGTGAATGTGATGACCCACTGCGCGGGTGTGTTGATGATGGAGGAAAACAAGGCACAGTCCGACGAGGCGGTCAAATGGCTCAAATCGCAGGAAGAAGAGCTGCGGCTTTCGCTGGAGGAAATTGACGGGCAGCTGGCCGATATCCGTAAAGAGGTGAAAATCGATTCGCTCGAACAGCGCAAGGCCGCGTTGGGGCAGGCACTGATTACGGTTTCGAGCGAACGGGAGGGGCTGATCAGTACACTGGCTTCGCGCCGGACCGTTTACGACTATGTTCTCGAACTGAAAAAAACAGATCCGAATATGGAGATGCTTCCGACCGGTCTGCCGAAAGAGGAGCAACTGAATGAGCTGATCCGGACTTGGCGCGAGGCGCACGAAGAACTACAGCTCGCTTCCGGCCGCTACACCAAACTGCACCCTGAATACAAACAGATCGCCGAAACCGAACTGCGCGCCCGCCGCCGGCTCGAACAGTTCATCGACCTTTCCGCCAAAGCGGTGCAGAACGAAATTGAACTGCTTCAAAAACAGGTGGAGCAGGTCGATGGCCGCATCAACGCCATGAAAAAAGAGGCGCTCGAACTCGAAGAACAGCTGCTGATCGGAAAACAGCGCCTACAGGAACTCGACGGCAAACGCGCCGTTGCAAACACCGCTTACCAGTCCATCCTCCGCCGCAAAGAGGAAGCCCGCCTTTCCGCCGATGAAAATATGGCCTTCGCAAAAGTCATCATGGAGGCGGAAGTTCCGCATGTGCCGGTCAGCCCCCGCCGTCTGCGGATTTTAATTATGGGGATTTTCCTTGGCGGTTTTGCGGGCAGTGTTCTGGTTATTCTCGGTTCCCTGCTCAATGACAAAATCACTTCGGTAACCGATCTGCGTTCGCTCAAGCTGAACATACTCGGAACCGTTCCGACACAGAAACGGGCCGATGACCGCAGCGGGCTGGCAACCATCGGTCTGCGCGATAAATTCAACCATATCGTCGAAATCTTTGCCGGAATCAACTCCCTGCTTTCATCCAGCCGCTATAAAGAACAAACCCGTGTCATGCTCGTCTGCAGCGTTTTGCCGGGGGAAGGTAAAACCATCACCTCCTGCAACCTTGCAATCAGCGCGGCGTTGAACGGAACCAAAACCCTGCTGATCGACGGCGACCTCCGTCGGCCCCAGCTGGAAAATGTCTTCGGGGTCGATAAATCGCACCCCTCTCTGCTCGAATGGCTGGTTGACGGGAATTCCCGGCTGACTCACCGCGAGCTGGTCGCAAGAAATGTAATTGAAAACCTCGACCTCATCACCAGCCGTCCGCTCAAAGAAGTGAATCCCGCCGAAATGCTCGGGCGCGGCCGCCTAGCCGAACTGCTGGAATGGGCGCAGAAAAATTATGACCGGATCATCATCGACTCGCCGCCGCTGGGGGCTGTCGGCGACGCACAGGTTTTGGCGAACCTTTCCGACTGCGTACTCATTGTTTCCCGGCTGGGCAAAACCCGCCGGCGCGGCCTGAAATATGCCATCGCGCGGTTTGAGGAAATCAACACCCCGGTCATCGGCTGTATTGCCAACGACGTTCCGCACTCACTGGCCGGAATGTTCAGCGGCGCCGAAGGCTACGGTTATGGCTACGGATACGGTTCGAGCCATTACAAACCCTACACGTCAGACTGATTCGCAACGTGCGGATCGGCCCCGCCGGGAGGCGGTATTTCCCGGCAGAAAACTGAGCACGGTGCTTGGAACAGTAGAAATGGAACGCCGGATGGTTTCAGTGGAACAGGCTGAATGACCAACGGCGGCAGCGTGCCGCAGTCACATACTTTTCCGGAGAAAAGTCATGCTGAATCCGGATGGTTTAGAAAAAAGTTTTTGAGTTAAAACCCATGCCCGAATTTAAATCAGATAACAGCGTCAGCCGCATCATGAAAAACGGACTGTATACGGCCATGCGCTTCGGCACGTATTTTGTGACGAATGTCATTCTCATCCGTTTCTTCATTCACGAATTCGGGAAATCCGCTTTCGGTCTTATTGCGCTGGGCGGATTCCTGACGCAGTTCATTGGAATCGTCTCGAAATGCATCGGGCAGGCCGTCGCCCGTTTCATGAATATCTCGCTCAACCAGAACAACTGGAATGAGGCCAACGAAATCTTCAATACCGCGCTGTGGTCCAACCTGATTTTCAGCGGGGTGCAGCTGCCCTTTTTTGCCCTCGGCATCTGGAAGCTGGACGTGTTGATGGATGTTCCGGCGGAGCTTCTGGCGGATTTCCGCTGGCTGGTGATTTTCAACGTGCTGATCTTCTTTCTTGCGATTATGAAAGGGGCCTTTTTCACGCCGATCCTCGCGGCGAACCGGCTCGATATCAGTGATAAGTTCGAAATTGTTTCGCACATCATGCGGCTGGCGCTGCTGATTTCACTGATCCTGAAATTCGGTCCGCATCTCTGGATTATCGGCGCGGTGGAGCTGGCGATTTCACTGCTTATGTTCGGCGCCGGACTCTCTGTTTACCACAAACTGGTGGATAAAAACATCCGGTTCGACCGCAAGCTGATTAACTGGAAATGGGCGGGGCCGGTGCTGAATATGGCGATCTGGATGCTCGCGTTTGCGCTCGGGCAGGTGCTTTTCACGAAAACCGACATCTGGGTGCTGAACCGTTTCCACTTCCCCGAAATGGCCGGTGTTTATGCCGCGCTGCTGGTGATCCCCAACTTTATCCGGCAGATCGGCAATCAGGTCGCCACGCTGATTGCGCCGGTTTACATGATTGATTTCGCCAAAGAAAATACCGCCCGAATTGCCGATGGCTGCGTATTGCTTTCGCGGCTGGTTTCTTATTTCGGCGCTGTGGTCGGCGGAATAGTCTGCGGTGTTGCGCCGCTGATTCTGCGGCTGTGGCTGGGAGAGGATTTCGTCCAGTTTAACGATCTTCTTTTCATCCTTGTGCTGTATGTCGTTTTAACGCTGAACAAATCGGCGACGTGGCCTGTATTCACCGCCTTCAATAAAGTTAACCAGCTGGGGGTAACCACGCTGGCGTGCGGCGGGCTGAATATTGCGCTCTCCATCGGCTCCGTTTATCTGGGGTGGGGCGCATACGGCGTTGCGCTGGCCACGCTGCTCACCCTGTTTCTGCTTTACGGCATTCTGTATCCGTGGCGCGTCGCGCGGATACTCGGCATCCGGTTCCGCCAGTTTCTGTACGGCCACCTGCATACGCTCGTCACCTTCCTGCTGATCACCGCCGGGGTTTCCGCCGTCATGTCCGCACCGGTTTATTTCGCCGTAAAACTCTTCGGTATTCTGACGGTTCTGCTGGTTGTCGCCCTGTTTGTTTGGAAACTGCTGCTCTCCGACCACGAACGGCAGTTGCTCGGAAAAGGTTTCAGTAAAGTCAAAGGAATGCTCAATGGCCTACATGCAAGATAAAGACCTGCTGTTTGTTCACATCCCGAAAAATGCCGGTAAATCAGTTGAAGTCGCGCTCGGTCTGCCGGGCGCAACGGATCTTTCAGACCTCGGGAGACGCAGTGATGTCAACCGAGTTGCAACGTTTCTGCTTCGCAAAACATCGAATGCCGACGCCCGCGCCTGCCTGCACGGATCGCTCGATGTCACCCTCTGCGCACAGCATTTAACCTTGCAGGAAATTATGCTGCTCGATCTGATTCCGCGCGAAAAGCGGGGCAATCTCAAAAGCTTCGCCGTATGCCGCAATCCCTATTCCCGCGCGCTTTCAAGTTACAAGCATTTCCGCAACGGCGGCGCGGCTGACCCGCGCGATTTTGAACGCTTCTGCGAAACGTGGTATGACGAATCTCCGAAAGACCACAACACGCTTGCGCACCAGCGTCAGCAGATTGACTTTGTTTTGGATACGCGCGGAAAACCCGGTGTCGACAAAATCCTGCGGTTCGAAACACTGGGCGCCGACTTCTCTTCAATGTGCGCCGAGTGGGGGATTGATGTGCCCGAGCTTCCGCATATCGGAAAACAGGGCGTCGGTTCCGGCAGTTATCTACAGGCCTACACCGACAAATCGAAGGCCATCATCACCGAGCGTTTTGCCGAAGACCTCGAATTTTTCGGCTACGAATTTTAAGGCAGAACATCGCCCCGAATGAACGCTGATTTTAAAACAGAAGAACGCAAAGGTCGCGAAAGCAGAAGGTATTGCCTTTACGTCCTTGGTGTTTAAAAAATGGAACTCTTCGCATTATCCCTGTATGCCACGGTCACCATCGCGATGGTGCTTGCGTGTTTTTTCGGGCCGAGAGGTAAAATTTATGAGTTCCCTTTCTGGGCGGGGATTATTGCGGCCGGCTGGTTTCTGCCGCAGGCAATCGGCGGATACCGCGCGCTCGACCAGTTTCCGCCGGGTTCCTATTTCACCGCAATGATGACGGCGGCTTTCTGCAACGCGGCGATGTGGATCGGGTTTGAAGTCGCCAAACGAAAACCGGTGAATGAAACGTCGTGGCTTGCGGCGGATTTCCGGGAGCGCGGACTGTTTTGGGCCGGGGCCGGCATGTGCATGTTCGGCTGGTTTTTTCAATACAAGCTCTATCAGCTTTCCGAAGAGGTGCTTTCAAAAGGGCAGTGGTCCGGGGTGGCGGTGATTTACCTCTTTCTGGCGTCGGTTTTCCAGATGGGATTCGTCACACTTTGGCTGCTCTATCTCAGCCGCCGGAAATGGATCGATGTCCGTTATATTTTCTTTTTGACGCCCTGTCTCTGGACGCTTTTGGGCGCGGCGTTCCTGCACGGCCGCCGCTCGGCGATGATGGCGACATTTTCCTACCTCTTCGTCACCGCCTGGTTTGTCCTGCGCAAAGCGATTCCGCGCTGGGCCCTGCTGGGCGCGGTCGGCGTCGGGCTGCTGCTGGTTAACAGTATCGGTATTTACCGCTCCATCATGAGCGAGGAAGACCTGACGCTGAAGCAAAAGTTTGAAAAGGTGCTCCGCGCCGATTACATGGCGGAGTCGAAGGAAAATCTCGAAGAGGCCGGTGCGGAATTCCGCAATTATGTTTTGGTGACGGCACTCTATTCGGATACCGGCCGCTATGATTTCGGCGGCTTCCACTGGAACGAATTTGTGTTCAGTTTTGTGCCGGGGCAGATTATCGGACGTGAATTCAAAAAATCGCTGATGTTTGAAACCGGCCTGAGCGCGCGCGATGTCGGCCCGCTGCTGCTCGAAAAATACGGCTATGAAAAAGGCGTCGGAACCACGATGTCCGGTTATGCCGATTCCTTCGGTTCCTTCGCCTGGTTCGGCTGGATTAAATTTCTGCTGATCGGGCTGATGATGGGCGCGCTTTACCGCCACGCGATGGCCGGCCATTTTCTCGGCCAAATGCTTTATGTGTATGTGCTCAGCGTTGCGATGCACGCCGTGTCGCACGGAACGGACCGTATTCTTTCTGCAGTCTGGGTCTATTTCCTTGGATTGGGATATCCCGTTATTTCACGGGCAAAAGTGAAACGCACAAGTGATGAATAAAAAACCGCAGGTACTCGTCTGCCAGCGCGGCGCGCGGCACCGCTACACCATTCCGCGGATGCTCGAAGAAGCCGGAATGCTGGCCGCGCTTTACACCGATTCAACCGTACACAGCGCCGCCGGAAAACTGGCGCGTTTCACCGGCAAAGGCGGAAGACTGCAGGCGCTCACCGCCCGCGAACCGAAAGGCATTCCCGCCGGTAAAATTTATTCATCCGACCGGCTGCTGATTTCGGCGGCAAGCCGCGGACTGGTTTCCGGCGAATTGAGCCGGAGTTATCAACGGTGGGGACTGCAAAAGGCCGACGTCGTTTACAGCATGTACGGCGAAGATCTGCCGTTTGTACACTGGGCAAAAAAACAGGGTGCAAAAATTATCGTCGATGTTTTCATCAGCCCGCTGGCCAACCGCAACCTGTTTGAAGAGCAGCGGAAATTCGGCGTTCACGGCGGGTATCCGCTGAACGAGGAGGAGTGTCGCGTTTCGCGGACGCGCGGAATCGGAGCCTATGCGCCGATCGCCGATATTCTGCTCTGCCCTTCGGAATGGGTTGCCGAAGGCGTCCGCGAATTTGTGCCGGAAGAAGCGCATAAAATCAGGGTGGTGCCGTACGGTTCCAGTATTCAGCCCGGCGAACAGAAAAACGTTCAACCGGGCCGGTTGCTTTTTGCCGGACGCGACGCGCTCCGTAAAGGATTGCCCTATTTCGCCGAAGCCGTCGTGAATCTCAAAAAATCCGGCGTTGAGCTCGATGCCCGCGTCGCCGGTTTGACCGCTGAATCGTGCAGCTGGATGCCCTGCGCCGATGCCCTTAATTTTCTGGGCGTCGTGAAAATGGATCAGATGAGCGCCGAATATGAAAAGGCCGATGCGTTTGTTTTGCCGTCGCTCGCCGAAGGGCAGGCCGGCGTCGTTCTCGAAGCCCTCGCGCACGGTTGCCCGGTGATTGCCACGAAGGAATCCGGCGTTGATTTTAAACACGGAGAAAACGGTCTGCTCGTTGAACGGCGTTCGGTTGCTCAGCTTGAAGATTCGATTAAATTAATCCTTACGAACCGGAATTTACGCGATAAACTCGGAACGAACGGAAAGGCCTTTTTTGAAGCGGAGTTTTCAGTCGACGTGTGGAAACACCGGCTGATTGAAGTCATCGGAAATTGTTAGAGGGAAAAGATGGGAAACAAAGTTAATAATCCTTCGGTCGCAATCATCACCTTCCATTGGTGGATAAACGGGAACCTGAATTATGGCGCAACCCTGCAGGCGGTCGCGCTGGCGGCGGTCATCGAGCAGATGGGCCGGTCGGTTGAACTGATTAATTACATTCCGGAAATTATCCCGACGGAAGGGAAGCTGAAAACGCTTTACCGGCACTGGTTCCGAAAGCGGATTACAAACAAGGTTCCGGCTGAAAAGCGGCAGGGTTTTGAAACATTTCTTCAGCAGTACGGTCGGATGGGAAAGCGCGAATACACCAGCCTTAACGAACTCAGGGCGCATCCGCCGAAAGCCGATATTTATATTTCCGGCAGTGACCAGATCTGGAATACCGACATTTTTCACGACTGCCTTTTCCCCGCCTTTTTCCTCGATTTCGGATCGCCGAAAAAACGGGTTGCTTATGCCAGCAGTTTTGGTTCGGGCGAAGTCAGCGTCAAGCATACGGCGCAGATCAGCCGGATGCTTTCAAAATATTCCGCCATTGCCGTACGCGAAAAATCGGGTGCCGAAATCGCCGAACGGCTGGTGAAAAACACCGTGCCGGTGCGAACCGTTTTAGACCCGACCCTGCTACTCGAAAATTACAACGAGTTGCTGACACCGATGGAAACAAAGGGCCGACTGCTGGCTTATCTCTTTTATCCCGGTGAAGAGGAAATCAACCTGCTGAAAACCGTGGCGGACGAAATCGGAATGCTTCCGGCCATCATTGGCGATGCGGGCCAACCCGATTATGACGGCATCGAAAAAATCATCTGCAACAGCCCCGCCGAATGGATGGGGGCGATTAAAAGCGCCGGCGCGGTGGTAACCAATTCATTTCACGGAACCGCCTTTTCAATCATGTTCAAACGCCCGTTCGTCAGTCTGCTGAGTGCGGACTCCGGCCAGACCAACCGCAATACGCGTGTGCAGAATCTGGCTGCAAAGCTCGACCTCGAAGATCAACTGACGGAAAAACGCGATGCCAAACTGTGGCAGCAGAAACTCGAAACCTCCATTTACTGGCAGTCCGTGCATGGCCGGCTCGGCGTCGCCCGCGCCGATTCAATGGCCTATCTGGCCGACGCGCTGACGCTCGAGGAAAAATAATGCAGTCAACCGGAGCTTCGGACGCGGGCCAGACATTAAGTCGATAGTTGCTTGCCATTAATTTGGAGGGCGACGCTTTGTCGGAGCCGTCTTCGAAAAGCGGTGGCTCGGACAAAGCCTCGCCCTCCATGAAAATCATTTGTGCTGAATCGTTTTGTAAACAGTAATGGGACGGCACGGCGGTAATCCCTCCCAAAACAAATTCAGAGAGGAAGGAAGATGGAAAAGAAACAACCATCCGTATCCATTTTTATTTTAACCTATATGGGATCGGAAGAACGCGGCCCGGTGCTGAAACGCACCGTTGAAGTGGCGCTGATGCAGAACTATCCGGATTTCGAGGTGGTAGT
>QKFE01000235.1 GCA_003252225.1 Kiritimatiellales bacterium
CCAACGCCCGCAAAGCCACCACCAACGGATTCATCGCCGCCATGCGCAAAGACGGCTCCGAACTCGCCTTCCGCCTAGTTATGTCAAAAAATCCAACGTGGTTGCCTTCAAGCACAAAGGAAAACAAATGAATCAGCCCTGCGGCTTTGTAACCACTGTTTATCTAAAAACAAAGGCCGCTTTACCCTTAAACATTTTAACCCTGTAACTCTTAAACCACTACGCCATGCAGTCGAGGGCCCCGATCTCGCCTGTTTTTAGGGGAGAATATACCCTGATATACACCCGTTTTATAAGGTTTTCCCTCGACGAATAGCGGGTTCGGGTTAAAATCCGAAGCGTAGGGTCGAAAGGAACGATGTACCTTTTGAACTGTTAGTTAACCGTAGCTTTACGGCTACAAAAACGGGGAGAGAGAAATGAAGGCGTATGCTATTCGCATGTCGCCGGGGCTTGCGGCTCTGGCATTCGCAGCAACCCACCTGCAGGCAGCTCCATCGCTGTCCGTTCAAAAACCGCCGGTCACGGCAGCGGCATTGACCGGCCCGATGTCCGACCCGGCTTCGACCAACGGCCAATGGTTTCTGGCGAATGACGGTACGGAGGAATACCGCACCCATGAATTTTATGACAATGTGGCGGGCTTCGGGGGTGGAAATATGGGCGCCGCGGCCATTCAGGGTTCCGTGGTTCCGGGTTCGATTATTTATGTTGCGGGCCCGGGCTCACCCATTGTCGGGTTTAAAATCGATGCGCGGATCGCAAATGATACGGGTACGGAAACCGGCACTGAATCGTCCACAAGCAACAGTCACGGCGAAACACGGCAGGCCGGAACAGAGCGGTATGCAGGTACGCTGGTTGATACGAAAATGACGGCGGAATTCGCCATTGCGGATACCAACCTGCTTCCGGTTGTGTTTAATCCGCCGTATTTTGATTTCCAGCCTTATATTGTTGCCGACAATGAAGACCAGACGGCGTGGTATTGCTGGAATCCGCAGCAGTCGGCGGACAATCCCGGGAACTATTATGTCCCCGTCTGGGATTTCGGCGATATTCCGATCGGCCAGTCAACCAACCGGATTCTTTCGTTCTCGACGGTTCCGTGGATTGATCCGGCCGATCCGCGGTACAACGTCATTGTTGATTCCGAGTTGCAGGGAACCGATATTCTCGCTAACCGGACCTCCTCGCTGAAAATCAGCACCTGGATTGATATTCTGGGCATCGACTCCGGATTCCCGTATCCCGAGGAACCGCTGCGCGGCAGCGATGTTTCGGTTTTTCACAACGAGGAACCGCCGTACGACCCGCCGCATAAAATGCACTGGCCGCAGCTGCCCGATCCGAACGGGTGGGATGTCCGCGCCTGCTTCGGCGCCGACGGCCTGCAAAAAGTGCTGGCCGATGACTTTCGCTGCACCTCCAACGGGCCGATCACCAAAATCACCTTCTGGGGTTCTTTCCAGTATGATGAATATAACTACGAAGCCCCGTTCCACGGCATCACGAATATTCATCTCAGCATTCACAACGATATTCCTGCCGGTGAAATCGCAGAATGGAGCATGCCCGAAATTCCCGCTTTATGGGAAACCGATATTGACCCCTATATGCCGCCAACCGGCTGGGAAGTAAGCGTTACGCCGGAAGTCCCGTCCATGCAGGGCTGGTACGACCCAAATCATGAACTGGTGCAGACCAACAACCACATGAATTATTTCCGCTACGAAGTCACCATCCCGCCGGAGAAAGCCTTTGTTCAAACCAGCAACACCATTTACTGGCTGGATATTTCGGTCCTAACTGAAGGCTTCAACTGGGGATGGAAAACCTCCGTGTCGCCGCATTTCAACGATGACGGCGTCTGGGCCGATCTGCCGGTAACGAATCTGATGCAGTGGAAAGAGCTGCGCGATCCGCTTGAACCGCAAATCTCGCTCGACCTCGCATTTGTAATCGACGGCGAACCGCCGGAGGAAGAGGCGTATGATTTCGGCGATTTGCCCGATGCATACAACACCACCCTGCTGAACAACGGCGCTCAGCATATGATTGTGCAGGGAATCAACCTCGGCGCAAACATTGACCCCGAACCGGACGGTCAGCCCGATCCGGCGGCAATGGGCGATGATCAGAATATGCTTTACCCCGGCATTCCCTTCCCGCCCGGCGATGAAGACGGTATTCAGTTCACAACACCGTTTATCCCCGGCCAGATGGTCAGCTTCATCGCAACCGCGACCGTCGGCGGCCAGCTCGACGTGTATATGGATGCCGATAACAGCGGCAACTGGAGCGCGGGCGATCTCATGTTCACCGGCGGAATTGCAGCCGGCCCGAATCCGCTCTCATTCCTTGTTCCGGCCTCAACACTGCCGGGGCCGAATGTCATACGCGCCCGTTTCAATTCAACACCGGGTCTTGTCCTTCCGCCGACCGGCCCCGCGGCGGATGGTGAAGTGGAAGACTATATGATCAACGTCGAAGAGACCGACTGGGGCGATGCGCCCGATCCGACCTATCCGACACTGAACGCCAGCACAGGCCCCTTCCACATCCTGCCGGGCGGCGCAGCCAATGCTCTATTATACTGCTTGGAACGCCAGCGGAAGGTATAATCTTCCACATCCTGCCGGGCGGCGCAGCCAATGCTCTGCGGCTCGGCGCGCTGGTTGACGCGGAAAAGGACGGACAACCCGACCCAACGGCAACCGGCGACGACCTTGCCGGTTCAGCCGATGAAGACGGAATTTCATTCCCCAACCCGCTCGTCCCGGGAACATGGGCACAGGTTGATGTCCGTGTTTATGCCGCCGGCGCATCCGCCTTTGCCTACCTGCAGGGCTGGATCGACTTCAATAACGACGGCATGTGGAACGCGGCGGAACGGATCTTTACGGATCAGTTTGTGAGCTGCGGCACCTCCATCACCACCAACAGCCTGACCTTTTATATTCCGACCAATGCCGTTTCCGGCCCCCTATTCTCCCGTTTCCGGTTGAGCACATCCACCGGCATCGGCCTGACGGGCGGCGCTCCGGACGGCGAAGTGGAAGACCATTTGGTTGAAATCATGGAAGCTCAGGAGGTTGATTGGGGCGATGCGCCGGATACTTTCCAGAGCCTCATCTACCCGACGCTGGCCATCCATACCGGTGCACACCACGTCGTTGTGCACGGTATGTATCTGGGCAATCTCGTTGACGCCGAACCCGACGGACAGCCGAATCTCGGCTGCACCGGTGACGACAACGATATCCTCTACCCCTCAATGGGCGATGACGAAGACGGCGTAACCTTCACCACGCAGCTACAGCCCGGCGGATTTGCCCGCATTGAGGTGATTGCCTCGATGGACGGAAAACTGGACGCATGGATCGACTTCAATAATGATGCCGATTGGGATGATTCCGGCGAACGGATCTTCACCGGAACAGGCCTGAGTGCCGGAACTAATTCGCTGCTATTCGGCGTTCCATTGAACTCCGTCACCGGTATGCCGGTCGTCAGCCGCTTCCGCTATTCGCTCAGCGGAGTTTCATCCTACAGCGGCATCGCCTATTCCGGCGAAGTCGAAGACTATCTGGTCGATATTGAACCGATCGAACAGCAGGGCGCACAGGATTGGGGTGACGCACCCAACTCCTTCCCGGTTGTATTGGCCGCCGGAGGAGCCCGGCACACCATCGTGGCCGGTATTGTGCTCGGCGCAACCATTGACGCTGAACCCGACGGACAGCCTTCCGCAGCCGACGGCGACGACCTCAACCTGCTCTATCCGGGTTATGTCGACGATGAAGACGGCGTAACCTTCGCAACCAAAGTTGTGGCGGGAACCAACGCCTACATCGACGTTGTGGCAGGCGTATCCGGTGGAATGCTTGATGCGTGGATCGACTTCAATGCAGACGGAACCTGGTCGCCGGGGGAACATCTGTTCGGCGGAGTGGCCGTACCGCTCGCCCCGGGACTCAATACCGGCGTCGCAACCGTTAAAGTTCCATCGCCGCCGGCGCTTGTTCTCGGCCCTTCCGTCGCGCGCTTCCGCATTTCGTCAGCCGGAGTTTCCGGCCCGGGCGGCGCGGCATCGGACGGCGAAGTTGAAGACTATCTGGTGGATCTCTACCAGCCGCAAATGTCAACCAACCTCGTCATCACAAACTTCTATTTCAACGTTTCCAACACGTACGCAACAGTGGAATGGAATGCCGAAACCAGCAGCGTTTACCAGTTGCAGGCCAGCACTAATCTGGTCGTCACCAACGGCTGGATCGACGTTGAAACACAGGTTATCGGCCCGACCAACTGGCAGACTAATTCGATCACTGCGGAATCGAATAAGTTCTACCGGGTAACCGCTCCCTGGACTGAATAGTCCAATAACCAAACAACCGAAAGCGGCCGCAGGGAAATCCCGGCGGCCGCTTTTCTTTTAGCTCAATCAACGGTTAAAACAGCAGCGTTTCCAAGAAACCGCTCAATCCGAAAGAGTGCGGGCCACAGGTCAAGGAAACCAAGGTCAGCACCACCGACCCCAACAGCGGCTACATGATCCGCGACGGCAAGCCCAAGGGCCTCCTCTATATCTCGACCACCGCACCGTCGGAGCCAAGGGTATGCTCAAGAAAACCGCGTTCATCTACGACGATTACTTCGACTGCGACCTCTGCCCCGAAGGGCAGGTGCTCGACTACGCCACCACCAGCCGCGACAGCTATCGAGAATACAAATCCAACGCTGAAACCTGCCTCGCCTGCCCGTTATTTAGGGAATGCACCCCAAGCCGCAAGCATGTAAAAGTCGTCACCTTCCACCTCTGGGAGGGATACAAGGAACAGATCATCGAACACCGATACGAAGAACGCGGTAAACGGATCTACAAACGGCGAAAAGAAACAGTGGAGCGCAGCTTTGCCGATGCCAAAGAGCTGCACGGTCACCGCTATGCCAGATTGCGCGGGATCACCAAGGTCACCGAACAGAGCCTGCTGGCCGCCGCATGCCAGAATATGAAGAAAATCGCCCTGCTTCTGGATCGGGAAGGGCCAACCGCGACCCGACTTCGCACATATCGCACCTGTACGACCGAATATGCGCCCATCTGAGCGACTTTATCGTCACCAACTTCCAGCGGTTAGAACAACCCTTTGCGCCCTTAGCGAGCTTCTGTTAATCCGAATCGAGTAGCCGAGGGAGGTTGCCCTCCCTAAGCTCTCCCACCACCGGGCATACGGTTCCGTACCACGGCGGTTCCGAATGATCATGCTGTTCTGTTTCCCAGTAACGTTTCGAGCAGATTCACCAGTCCGAGTCCGTCGAAAT
>QKFE01000113.1 GCA_003252225.1 Kiritimatiellales bacterium
TGTTTACAGCAACTCAGAAGTGACGGATATGAAGATCGCCCTCGCCTTCCAGCGCGAGGTGATCAACAATATTATCCCGACAGTTAAGCCGGATCTGATTCACTGCAACGACTGGATGACCGGGCTGATTCCCGGCGAGGCACGAATGCTCGGTATTCCGAGCCTGTTCACATTCCACAATATCCACACAATGAAAACCACACTGGCTCACATTGAAGACCGCGGCATTGACGCGGCGGAATTCTGGAGCAACCTGTTTTATGCGTGGCCGTCGGAAAGCTATTTCGAAGCACGGGAAAACAACCCGGTAGACTTCCTGTGCAGCGGTATTTTCGCCTCGCACTTCATCAACACAGTCAGCCCGACATTTCTTAAAGAAATAGTGGAAAACAAACATGATTTCGTGCCGAAAAACATCCAGTGGGAAGTGGCCAGCAAATACCACGCAGGCTGCGCGGCCGGCATCCTGAATTCGCCGGATACTTCCTGCGATCCGGAAACAGATAAATACCTGATTCAACGCTACGGCGTGATGAACCATTTCGATGCGAAGCGGGCGAATAAAGTCTATTTGCAGGATCGGCTCGGGCTGGATGTGAACCCCGACGCCCCGATTCTGTTCTGGCCGTCGCGGCTCGACCCGATACAGAAAGGCTGCCAGCTGGTTGCCGAAATCCTGTATCAGGTGGTGAATAAATACTGGCAGGAAAACCTACAGGTTGTATTTGTGGCCAACGGCGCATTTCAGCAGGTTTTCCACAATATTGTGGATCAGCACGATCTGTATAAACGGGTCGCGGTCTGCAATTTTGAAGAGGGACTTTCGCATATCGGCTTTGCTGCGTCCGACTTCATGCTGATGCCGTCGCTCTTCGAACCCTGCGGCCTGCCGCAAATGACCAGCGTCATTTACGGCTCGCTGCCGATTGTCCGCGATACCGGCGGACTGCATGATTCCATCCAGCAGCTCGACGTGGAAAACAACACCGGAAACGGCTTCCTTTTTGAAACCTACGACTCCGGCGGACTGGCCTGGGCCATTGACCGGGCAATGGATTTTTACCGGATGGATGTGCACACCCGCGGTACGCAGATCGGCCGGATTATGCAGGAGAGCAAAGCCCGCTTTAACCATGAAGTGACGGCGCAGGCCTATATTGACATTTACCAGCAGATGCTGCACCGCCCGCTGGTCGATGAAGTATTTGAAAAGGCGAAATAGGACGATTTATGCGAGACCCCAAACTGGCAAAACTTTCCGACGATCCCTGGCTCGAACCCTACCTTGGCCAGATAAAAGAGCGCGCCTACCACATCGACTATACTGAACACCGCCTCACCGGCGGCGAAATGACGCTCGATGAATTTGCCAATGCGCACGAATATTTCGGACTCCATTTCCGCGACGGACGCTGGGTCTTCCGCGAATGGGCGCCGAACGCAACGGCCATTTATCTGATCGGCGACTTTTCCGGCTGGGAACAGCGCGATCCGTTTGCCCTCCATTACGGCGACGGTAACGGCGTCTGGGAAATTGACCTGCCGGCCGAAACCCTAAAACACGGTCAGCTTTACAAACTGAAAATGTACTGGCCCGGCGGCGAAGGCGAACGAATACCCGCCTATGCGCGTCGCACCGTACAGGATCCCGAAACACACATCTTTTCCGCACAGGTCTGGCTGCCGGAAAAGCAGTATAAATGGAAATATCCCCTGCCCGCCAAACCGATCGAAGCCCCGCTGATTTACGAATCGCACATCGGCATGGCGCAGGAAGAGGAAAAAGTCGGCTCCTATCTGGAATACAAAGAAAAGATCCTGCCGCGCATCGTCGAAATGGGCTACAACACCGTCCAGTTCATGGGCATTATGGAGCACCCCTATTACGGCTCTTTCGGCTACCACGTCTCAAACTTTTTTGCCGCCTCTTCCCGCTTCGGAACCCCCGAAGAACTGAAGGAACTGGTTGATGCCTGCCACGAAGCCGGTCTGGCCGTAATTATGGATCTAGTCCATTCGCACGCCGTTAAAAATGAGGAGGAAGGCCTCTCTCGTTTCGACGGCACGCTTTATCAGTATTTCCACGAAGGAGCACGCGGATACCATAGTGCCTGGGATTCGCGCTGCTTTGATTACGGCAAACCCGAAGTGCTCCACTTCCTGCTTTCCAACGCCCGCTTCTGGCTGGACGAATTCAATTTCGACGGCTACCGGTTCGACGGCGTCACCAGTATGCTTTACCACCACCGCGGACTCGGAACCGCGTTCACCCGATATCCGGACTATTTTGACGGATCGGTTGACCACGATGCCTATGCCTACCTCGCGCTTTCAAACAAACTGATTCACGAAGTGCGCCCCTCCGCCATCACCATCGCCGAAGACGTTTCCGGAATGCCCGGCCTCGGCGCACGCATAAAAGAAGGCGGATGCGGCTTCGATTACCGGCTTGCCATGGGCGCGCCCGACTGCTGGTTCAAACTCGCCAACGATATCCCCGACGAAGACTGGAACATGGGCTGGCTCTATCACGAACTGACCAGCCGCCGCGCCGACGAACAGGTAATCAGCTATGTTGAATCGCACGATCAGGCCCTTGTCGGCGGAAAAACCTTCATCTTCGAACTGATCGATAAAGAGATGTATTACAACATGCACCTCGACGCCCGGAACCTGCAGGTCGATCGCGGACTCGCCCTGCACAAAATGGCGCGTATGGCCACCATCGGCGCCGCCGGCCACGGCTACCTCAACTTTATGGGCAACGAATTCGGCCATCCGGAATGGATCGACTTCCCGCGCGAAGGCAATAACTGGTCCTACCACTATGCCCGCCGCCAATGGCACCTGCGCGATGATCAAACCCTGAAATTCCACTTCCTCGCCGACTTTGACCGGGAACTGGTAAACCTCGTTCGCGAAAAAAGCATTATCGGCCGAAAACCCGCCGAACCGCGCCTGATAAACGAAGGGGATAAATTCATCGCATTTGAACGCGACGGACTACTTTTCTGCCTCAATTTCCACCCGGAAAAATCGTTCACCGATTACCCTATATCCGTTCCCGGCGGACGGTACAGGCTTGTACTGAATACCGACGCAGCCGAATTCGGCGGCCACAACATCCTTCATCCGGGCGAACACACCTATGATTCCATCGAAAATTTTTCGGGTGAAAACCGTTGGAACGAAATCAGAATTTATATTCCCGCCCGAACCGGGCTTGTTTTGGCACGGATTTAGTTCACCCCCAACCGGACCTACAGGCACTAAATCGCAGAAAACAACACTACTCCGACTGTACACTTTTTCAAAAATAAAAGACTTTCTCCTACGGCAGCAATTGTGCCGGAAAAAAATTTACGTTTTGGTTCTGATTTTCTAAAAATCCTGACCGAAGTCCTGTTTCATTCAGGCCTCGCCCCCTCAAGGCATGGAACATGCTTTATTTTACGCGCGTAAATAGAAGGATACGTGCGCAATGTCTCCCGGTAAAAAAACAGTTGATCAAATGCCCCGGCCTATTGAAGACCGTATGCTTGCGCGCGCACTGAACGAACTGGCACGAACGGTCAATATTATCGCCGTATACGGAAATGAACACCCGTCCGTTGAACTCACGGTACAGGAAACCGGGAATCTGTTCACCCACCTTTTCCGCCGCCGAAATGCGGTTAAACTGGGCTGCATAAATGGCGCACTGACTGTTGACGACACCCCGGTTCAGGCAACAGCCGTTCTGACGAAATCACTGGAACGACGATTGGCGATGCTGAAAATCACCGCCCTCCGGATTTCACCCGGTATTTCCGAAGCGGAAATCCTTCAGCTGGCGGGAATCCTTTCACACAAAGAAGCCGCTAACTTTTTAATCGCGCTGAAGAGCAGTTCGTTCCCCCATATTAAGATTGAAAGTTTACTGCCCGATCCGGCGGAAAACAGCACCGGGGAAAATACCGAATGCAACGTCGCGGGAATCGCGAACAACGGCACGCTGATTCTGAACGGACAGGAGCCGGACGGAAGAGTATCCGCGCAAATGCTCAACGTGGATTCCGAAAGAATCCTGGCCTATCTGAATGACGATTTCAGCCAGCCGCCGGAGGAGGTCGGCAAAGACCTTGCAAGCCTCTCTTCCTCCCCGGGAAAACTAAGCGCACTCATTTTAGCCGCAGTAAATGCGCGATATTCAGCCGTTCCGAATCCCGGTGAATCGCTGGGCGAACTGGTGGTCGGCTGCCTGCGGCGCACCTATGAGGCCCTGCACGACCAACCCGGATTTCAGACCTCTGAAGGAAAAGCCGAACTCCGGAAAACACTACTGCGTATTGAAGAGGACATGCTTGAAAAAATACGGGTGCTCACCGGCGGAACCGATGCGGAAACCATCCGCCAGATTGTTCAGAATATCCGTGAAATCGACGAATGCCTCGGGTTCGAAATCGCCGCCCTCGAATATGTGCAGAATCAGCGCAACATGGAAAAAAACAGGAAACAGCTGCGTTTCTTCATTGAATCGCACGGCGATAGTTTTGCGGAAGGCCTGCTCTTGAATTCCGAATTCCCGCAGACCGACTGGAACCGCATTGTGATGGAAAGCGAAAAGCACAACGCCGACGTTGACAGTCAGGATATTGCCGAAGGCCTCAATACGCTGGCAAAGGTCTTCGAAAAACTCGAAAACCTGCTTAAGTCAGAGGACTCCGACAGTGCAAAACTTAACATGCTCCTCGGCCGTGCAAATAAAAACCTCGACGACACCATTTTCACAACTAAAGTCAAACTTGACTCCCTTTCTCAGCAGCTGGGCGACACCGGAACCATCGGCGGACAAGGCCGGGAAATGGATCGTAAAGAACTGCTCTCCAGCATCTCCGAAATCGCGCAGGAACTAATGCAGCCTTTAACTGCAATCAACGCCACCATTGAAATGCTGCTTCACGGCTTTGCCGGCGAAGTCAACGAAGAGCAGCGCAATATGCTCGAACTGGCGCAAAGCAGCGGCGAACACCTTACCTACCTGATGAAAAACCTCATCGCCATTGTCGGCTGCCCGGAAAACAAAGGCATCGACGAACGCTATCACACCACCAGCGAAGAGGTCGCCATGATGCAGGATATCGAAGGTCAGGAACACCTGCCGCTGAACTATTTCATCGAGTAGCCGAGGGAGGTTGCCCTCCCTAAGCTCTCCCACCACCGGGCATACGGTTCCGTACCACGGCGGTTCCGAATGATCATGCTGTTCTGTTTCCCAGTAACGTTTCGAGCAGATTCACCAGTCCGAGTCCGTCGAAA
>QKFE01000198.1 GCA_003252225.1 Kiritimatiellales bacterium
TACTCTAGTGTTAAACAATCCGCTTTGACACACCCGAGGCGCGGGCGGCCTTCGCTTCTAACCGGTACTTCCGGTTAATTAAGAGCGCGCAATATACGGAGGCCCTACCCCTTGGGCAAGCCCAATTTGCGAAGAAAACCGCCTCCGGCGGATGGGGTGTGGGGGCGCGGGGGAGAGGGGGAGTTTCAGGATTCAGGGTTCACTGAAATTTGAAATCCGGAATTTGAAATCGGAAATTTGCGATCTGAAATCTGAAGTTTGAAATTTGATATCTTTAAAAACCAATGCCCGGAGGAAATCCGGGCATCGGCGTCAGGAGACTATTCCGGAGGTCTATTCAATTTCAACGTCCAGATCATAGAAGCCTTCACCGCTGGCCGAATGCACCGTATCGGTGTAACTGCCCGTCGGGAAGGGGATTCCGTTTGTCATCGGAACGAGCGGATTGGCCAAATCATCCGTCCAGTTCACTCCGTAAACACGGCCGGAAACGGACGTCCACTGGAGCACAAATCCGGCGACCGACGAGCTGGTCGATTCAATCCGGAAATACGAAAGCGGATCGGTCGGAATGTGGTCGGAGATAAACTCTTCGTGGTTGCTGAATCCGTCACCGTCGGAATCGGCCAGATCCCCCGGATATCCGCCCGGGAAATAGAGGGCAATCCACGCCGGTGTCACTGCACCGTGTCCGCGCGCACCCAGATCCGGAAGGCTGTATCCGCCCAAACCGGCGGTGTTGTACGGCCGCACATAATAGTAATAGGTGCGGTTGAGCACACTGCCGGTATCCGCGTAGGCATTCGTTCCGTTCGCAACGCCGAAATAGACGGCGGTTGCGGTGTCGTTCGATACGTTGCGGTACAGATAGTAACTCGTTGCGCCGGTGAGATGATTCCACGAAATTACCGTGCGGTCTTCGTACAAGCCGTCGGTGGCCTGCACGTTGGACGGAACGCCGAAGGGCTGCTGGTAAACCGAGAAGGTCTGTCCGGCCACGGTGATAGTTCCGGTGCGGGCGGTGTCACCGGCATATGGGCTGACGGAATAAGCAACCGTGCCGTTATTTGTACCCGGCGAACCGGAGACAATGCTGAGCCAGCTCAGGCTTTCAGTGGCGTTCCAGACGGTGCCGCCGCCGGCGGTGACATCGATATTTCCGGTACCGCCGCCCGCCGTGTGTGTGCGTCCTGCCGGGCTGATCGATCCGGTTCCCGGTATCCAGCCGCCGTCGCCGTTGCTGAACCATGCGGTGTTGGTTACGGTTCCGGCGCTGACCCAGTAATAATAGAGCTGGCCGGGATCGACACCGTAATCGTAGTAGTAGGTAACTCCGCTGACGATGTTGCTGGCGGTGTTTTTATCGTTCACCGTATTGCGCCACAGACTGAAGGACGACACGCCGCTGATGCTGTTCCATGAGACCCGGATATGATCCGGATATGCGCCGTCGGACGCCGACAGGTTCTGCGGGATTTCGGAGACGATGCTTCCGTTCATCACCAGAATGAACGACTGCGGGGATGCGGTCGGGTTGTGCACGGTGAAGTAATACGTGTACCCCGGTTTCCACGGCCAGTCAGTTCCGGTGTTGAGCAGGAATTTATTCAGCGTTCCGCTGCTGCTGAGGCGGTACCAGTGGTCGCTTGTTGTCTGCGACGGCAGGGTGCCCTGTTCAAGGTAAACGTTATTCGCCGAATTGGTGATGCTGTGGATCCAGCGCACGGCATCGGCGGGGCAGTTGACCTGATAGGTAATGGTCGCACCGGCCGGCACATTGGTTGAAACGAACCCGGTTTGGAAGTCGACGTGTTCGTAATCCGGAATAGTTCCGCCGCTGGTGGAGGAACTGACGCTGAAATTGGCGTCGGATTTGGCGATGAAACTCAGGTAATAAACATGGCCCGGACGAAGCGGCGGCATATTCACGGTATGTGTGCCGACCTCTTCAAAACGCGGCCGCGGTGTGCCCTGATTTTTGTAATCATAATTCCAGTCGCGGATATAACTGTAACTGTCGTTGAAGCTGCCGTAATTACCCGCAGGCACCGTGTCGCGGATATACATATCGACATTGCCTGAAACCTGAGAGTAGGTGATGTTCCAGTTAACCGGCGCGTTGGTCGGAACGACGACGCGGTAGTGCCGCCAGTCATTGTCGGCTAACAGCTGACCTGAAAGGCTGCCGGAATAGAGATCCAGATTCTGCACGTTTCCGTTGGCATAGGCGTTGCCACCTGCGACGCGCAACCGGTAGCGCGCGTTGCTTGCGCCGTCGGCTTTGACCATAATGTACCACGTTCCCGGGGCGAGCTGGTATTCGTAACGGCCGTCGTACGGAACCCAGTTGCCGTATTCCGTGTTGGCGGTGCTGTTGAGGTAGTGGTCATAGAGGGTTCCGCCGCCGTTGGTGTCGTGGTCGAGCGTCGGCACATAACCGGCGCGGACATACAGGTTCGGGTTTCCGCTTATCGCTTCGAGCTGTGTTTTGAGCAGTCCGGCATTATTATCCGGCACGGTGATTTTGTAGAAGTGATAATACCCGTTATCCAGATCGACGCCCTGATCAACCGGCAGAGGCGTTCCGTTGTTGTCGATACCGCTGTCGCCGAAGAAATAGTTGGTCAGTCCCGGCGTGGTGATTGCTTCGCCGAGTGCGGGCATCGTCCATTCGCGTTCGGTCCAGACGGCTGAACTGGTGAGGGTGTAATCGGTTGCACCGACCCCCTTCACTTCGACATACCACGTTCCGGGTGTCAGCAGGGTCGGGACGATTACGGTTGCGGTCGATTTGAACGGGGTCTGTGAATATCCGCCGCCGCTGTCCTGCGGCAACGCGTCTTTGCGGACGCGCATCTGCGGGTCGCCCGTTGCGGCGGAAGCGGAGAGATACCAGCCGACCACCGGGTCGTCGCCGATCATGGCGGGAACTTCGACGCGGTAATAATGGCGTTCATTGTCTTCGAGAATACCGGAGGCGATGTTGCTGTTGCCGTTGGTGTTCAGCGATGCGTCGATATTCAGATCCGGGGGCGGGGCTTCTTCGATCACCAGCCGGTACGAACTGTTGTTGAGGGTGGTGTAGTAATCGGGGTCGCCGACCATGATTGACCACGTACCCGGAACCGGATTCGGAATGGTGATAATGGATTCGCTGTAATAAGAGTAGCCGTAACCGGAATAAAGGCCGTAGCTGAGCCCGTACGGCAGGTTGGCGTCCAGCCGCAGGTGCATCCGCGGATCGGCCGATGCGTCTTCAATCCGCATTTTGACGACGAGGGAGTTTGACTGCACGTTGAAGCGGTAAAGGTTGGCTTCGCCGGCCTCGTAACTGTTCGTGTAATCAACACTTCCCGCCAACGGAATATTACCGAGATGGATCACCGGTTCTTCACCGAGGCTGATCAGGTTGGCGCTGGATGTTCCGGTTCCGATGTAACTGCCGGAGGGGTTCTGCCCTTCGCTGACGACCATCAGATAATACATGCCTGGCGGTACCGTGGTGCTGCCGCTTTCGGGCAGCAGCAGGTAGTGCTCATTATCCGTTTTCTGTAGCCGCGGCATGTAGGAGATGTACGCGCCCGGCGAGTATGTCGGATCCTGATACATGGTCCAGGTGGGTACGTAGCCTTCGCGGATATAAAGCCCGGTTTCGCCGGAAACATTTTCGAGTTTGATTTTCCAGTTCGCTGTATTTGTCGGAACTACGATCTCGAAGTATTTAACATCGCGCGCCGGCAGGTTTACGACTGCGCCTGTTCCGCCGTTAAAGGCGATCGGTTCCGGATCGTAGGTCATTGTTTCGCCGATGGCGCTGCTCACGAAACTGAACGTACTCGTGGCCGTCGAAGAGTTGTTATAGAAGCCGATGTAGTAGGTGCCGACGGAAAGCGGCTGGTTCATACCCATTGAGAGCAGGTATTTCGGATAAGTCTGCGTTCCGTCGTGGTTATAATAATAGTTCGACCAATCACCGCCGGAGGTGGTCCACTGGTTGCCGCTTGCCCATTCGGTGGAGGAGCGCGGATAATACCAGGTGCCGGTGCCGGAAGGCAGCTGGTCGCGCCGGACGGCCATATAGGGGCGGTTTCCGCTCCATTCGGTGGTGCGCAGTTCCCAGCCGATCACATTCTGCCCGTTGGTCTGGGCGGGGACTTCCACTTTATAATAAGTCCACGAACTAGGCGGCAGAATCACTCCGGTGTCGCCGCCGCCGTCGAACGGAATATCGGTTGTGCCCTGCGTGACGATGCGCAGGGTATAGGCTGCGTTGGTGATTGAATATTCGTTGTTCACATCGTTCACCATCAGCGCATAGTGGCCCGGGGTCGGGTTGGCAAGGGTGATGAGTGAGCTGTGCGTGTGCGTCGGATTGTATCCGGAATAACTGCCGTAACTTGCGCCGTAGGGGAAGTTGGTGGAGTTTGCGCGCAGGTTCATTTCCGGATTGCCGGTTACGCCGTCCAGCCGGACTTCCATGGCGAGTACGCCGAGCGGCACATCAAACTCATAAAGTTTCACTTCGCCGGATGCATAACTGTCGGGCTGGTTGATTTCCCCGGCGCCCGGCAGTGTGCCGAGATCGGTTACCGGCGTATTGCCGAGACTGCGCAGTATTGCACTGGAACTGCCGGTACCGATATAGCTGCCGGAAGGATTCTGCCCCTCGCTGACCGCCATCAGATAGTAGATTCCGGCGGGAATCGTTGACTGCCCGTTTTCCGGCAGCATGACGAAGTATTCATCGCCGGTTTTCTGCAGGCGCGGCATGGTGGAGATGCCGGAATCGGGGGAGTACGTGGAGCCGTCATACATCGACCACGTCGGGACATAGCCTTTGCGGATATAGAGGCCGGTTTCGCCCGATGTATTTTCCAGCCTGATTTTCCACGAAGGCTGCCCGGCGGGGACATCGACTTTAAAATAGGCCACATCGCGGGCGGGCAGATTTGAGATGGCCGCGCTTCCGCCGTTAAAGCCGATGGTTGTCGGTTCATAAGTCATGCCGCTGCCGATGGCGCTGCTCACAAAAGAGAAGCTTCCGGTGACGGTCGATGAGTTGTTGTAAAAACCGATGTAGTAGCGGCCCGGTTCGAGCGGACGGTCCATGCCCATTGAGAGCAAGTATTTCGGGGAGTATTGTGTATCGCCTGTGTTGTATGCATATCTGGACCAGTCACTGCCGGAGGTGGTCCACTGGTTACCGCTGAGCCATTCGGTGGAGGAGCGCGGGTAGTACCAGGTTCCGGTTCCGGACGGAAGCAGGTCGCGCCGAACGGACATA
>QKFE01000324.1 GCA_003252225.1 Kiritimatiellales bacterium
TTCCTGACCGATACGAATCACAGCCGAACCGACACTGCCTTTTTTGCCATCGGGGAATACAACCGTAATTTTGTTTTCAGCTTTAAGCTTTGCCGGATCGAGCGGAATGATACGGGTGGTTGCATATTCCTTATCCTTCTCCGTGAGGCGCGCAACGCTGGCTTCAACAGGAACTTCAACCGGTTCGCCGTTAAGCGTGATGGAAACTTCTTTTCCGGCATCGAACGGACGAACAAGGCTGATGCGCAGGCTGGCATAATTGAGTGCTTTTTCCTGCGGCACCTCAATGGTGAAGGTTTCGCCTTCGGGCGGAACGGGAACAGCCACTTTATCGCTGTAGCAGACGCGTTCATTAATGGTTGCTTCCGCGCGGATGGTTTTCGTGTAGGGTTTTCGTGTAGTCGAGCATCAGCATCATCGATTCGCGGCCTTTGAGTTTCAGTCCGGAAAGTGACTTAACCGGCTGCTCATCCAGATAAGGGGTGAAATCCGCATTGCGCCCGAACCGGCGAATTCCCATAAACGGCGCGTTTTCCAGATCGAATGCGAGCGGGTATTCCTCTTTCGAAAGGTTATTGAGCACCACGAACAGTTTACTTCCATCGACCAGCGCAAGCGCCTGTATGTCCGAATTCGGATTCTGGATTTTAACGTAGCGGCCTTTGAAATCGCGGAAGAATTTATAGAAGTAGATCAGTTTTCCCATCACCCAGTCGTTTTGGTCTTCAAAGTTGTTCGGCGCATACAGGGTGGCGTAATAGCGCGGATCCCACGCCATCGATTCAAGCAGAATGAACGGCACCGCTTTTTTGACGACGTGCGGGTGGTTCATAAATCCGAGCGTGTTGGCGATGAAGGTGGTCACCGCATTATAATCAGCAACCGACCGCTTTTTCATTTCCCACTCAAAGCCTTCGCCGGGGATTTTCTCTTTCGCGATTTTATCGGTGAACAGCCCCTCTTTCAGCTCATAGCCGCCGTGTTCGCTGATGATAATGTCGTAGGTTTTCCCGTAGTGGTTCATCATGTAATTCGGCACCATATCGAGCACGCCTTCAAGCGGAAGGCCGCTGGTGATACGCCCGCCGAAATCGCCGTTAACTTCACCGAAATAGTCGTAGCAGTGAAAGGAATAGAAATCCATTTTACCTTCGGTTCCGTCGAGAAATTTGCACCAGCCGCGGAACGTGCCGTAATCGTGCGCATACATGTATGAAACCGATTGACAGGGGCCGCCGACTTTTACACCGGGGGCCAGTTCGTGCACTTTCTCCATTGTTTTCAGATGCCAGTCGTGCAGTTTCGGATCACCGAAAAACGACCAGTGCGGCTCGTTCAAAGGTTCATAATAAGCCGGGCGGTCAAAATCGTTATAACCATACGCCATCACATACGCCGCCAGTTCCGCCGCCGCATCCGCATTCACCGGGATATGTTCCGGATGCCCCCCTTTCTGCGATTCCTCCGTCGTATACTGCCCCATAAATTCCGGAAACGCATTATGGTTCCCGTGCGCCGCAACTTGCAGTTTGCCGAAATCATCGACCATCTGCTGATCCGGCGCTTTCACGCCTTTCTGTAATTCGGATTTCAACAGCGCCAAATCCGCATGGCCCGGACGCGCCGGATCTTCTTTCACCGCTTTTGTCCACTTCACAACGGATTCAACCGGCCCCAGCCGACGGCCAAACGTAATTTGGTGTTCTTTCAGATAGTTGTACCGTTCATCCAATCGGCAGCGCTGACGAAAATCGGTTCCGTGGTCGCTCAATGCGAAGTAGATATTCCGGTTCAGCTCCCCGACCCCTTCAATCACCCGGTTCACCGTCGGCGAAACCGAAATCAGCACCGCGTTCGAGTCAACCGGTTCAGCCTGTTTTTCCGGCGACCCCGCCGGTGCCGCCGGTTCATTTACCGCCTGAGTTTCCGCCGCCGGTTTTTCTTCAACACAGCCGCCCAGCGATGCGGCCAGCAGCACACCGAAAAATGAAGGGATAAATTTTTTCATCAACATACAACACTCCTGATTTTTCAAATCCAACAAACCGAAACCAATACCCTTCCCCTCCGTCTGCGTAAAGTTCAGAACGAATGTTTTGGGAATGTTCCTATTTATTGCATGAAGCCATTGCGGTTTCATGCTATCCATTCGTCTACCCAAAATAAGGAGACCCGATAATGAAACAGACCGCCGCCTACTCCATCGACTACGTCCGCTCATGGCGGAAAGCGGATTAACCCGAATTGCGCTATGCCCGAAAATCCCCCTGTGTTAGATATTCCTGCAACAGAGGACAGGCCGAATGAACCGAATGCAGATTGTTGTTTTGATTGTGTTGTGTATTTCGCTGGCGGGGCACTACGTCAGCCAGAAGATGCTGCTGGCACGCGGGTGGAAAGCCGAAAACGCCGACCCGTATATCCGGCGGTTAATGATGAACGGCGGGGTATTGTTTATCACGGGCATTGCTGCGCTGATGGTTGCAGACAAGCCCTTCGGGCTGTTCGGAATCCTGCTGTTTATTGAAGGAGCGGTCTGCGTCGCGTTCGGCCGGAAACTTTCGCGTAAGTAAAGCGCATGAATTTTGAGTTTAAACCCATCGGAATGATCCGCTCGTGCTACACGGGCAAGTTCGGTGTTCCGCGCCAACCCGGTTTGGTGAAAAGCGCGACGGCGACCCTCGAATTAATCCCCCCGTTCAACCAGCCGGAAACGCTGCGCGGATTGGAGGGGTTTTCACATCTGTGGGTACTTTTTGTTTTTCACGAAACCGCGCGCGAAAGCTGGAATGCGACCGTCCGCCCGCCGCGGCTGGGCGGGAATGAACGGGTCGGTGTTTTTGCTTCGCGCTCCAATTTCCGTCCGAATCCGATCGGGCTATCGGTGGCGGAGATTGAAAAAATAGAGGGCACAAATTTAAGGCTTAAAGGCGGCGATTTTCTCGACGGCACGCCGGTGCTTGATATTAAGCCCTATATTCCCTATGCCGACAGCCTTCCGGACGCAAAAGGTTCGTTCGCGGTTCTCCCCCCCGCGCCCCCCCTCTCCGCCCGTTTTTCGGCTGAGGCGGAAAAACAGGTTGATCAGTTTGAGGGAGAATACCGCCCGAATTTAAAGCAGCTGATTTTGGATATGCTCTCTTTCAATCCCCGCCCCGCTTATCAGGCGGACGATTCGGGCCGTATTTTCGGCACCACCGTTTTTGACCTCGAAGTGCGGTGGAAACAGGCCGGGAATGAAGTGACGGTGGTGGAGGTTTTTAAGCAGACGCTTTCGAGGTAGGGCGCTTTCGATGAAAGCGCCGCGCAGATAATTTTCCGCAGGAAAATAACGACGTGGTTCAAGCGCCGCGGACGGTTCGTCGAACCGTCCCTACCCTATTGGGCGGAATCCTTTTCGTGCTTAACGGAGCTGGAAGCTTCGCCGTTGAACTTCATAAACCCGCATTTGCGCACTTCCTCGGCTTTGAGCTGTTTGGTTTGTACGGGCAGCCAGAGGGAGGCGGCGGGGACATACGTGATGACGAGCAGCGCGGCGATCATCGCCCCGAAAAACGGCAGCATCGTCGGCGTCACTTTGCCGATACTGGTTTTTCCGACGCCGCAGCCGATAAACAGACAGGCGCCGACGGGCGGGGTACAGAGGCCGATGCAGAGATTGGCGATCATCATGATGCCGAAATGAACCGGGTGCATTCCGAGTTCGCTGACAACCGGCAGGAAGATCGGGGTGAAGATCAGTACGGCAGGCGTCATATCCATAAAGGTGCCGACAATGAGCAGCAGAACGTTGATTGCCAGCAGGATGACGACGGGATTTTCGGAAAGTCCCAGCAGCCCGGCGCTGACGGTTTGCGGAATGTTGGCCATCGTCATAATCCAGCTCATGCCGGAACTCGCACCGATAAGCAGCATTACAACGGCGGTGGTGATTCCGGTCTGCCGCAGAATTTCAGGCAGGTCTTTGAGTTTGATTTCGCGGTAAACGACGACGGAGAGCAGGAAGGCGTAAACGACGGCGATGGCGGCGGCTTCGGTGGCGGTGAAAACGCCTTTCAGAATTCCGCCGATCACAATCACGATCAGCAGAAGGGTCAGATAGGCCCGGCGGAAGGTTTTAAAACAGCCGCAGCAGATGGCGGAAAAAACCCCGAACCAGACCATCAGATTGGAAACGCCGACCGGCCCGATTTTAAACCCGAGATCAATTCCGGCTTTGGCGGAAAGTAAAATGGAGCCGATGATTCCGGCGATGACGGCGGTTGCGGCAATCGGTTTCCAGCGCGGCATATCCTGCGCTTCGCCGCGATAGCTCTTTTTGATGGAGATGATTCCGCCGACCAGCATGATGAACAGCCCGGTCAGAATGCCCGGAAAAAATCCGGCCATAAACATGGCGGCGATGGAAACGGAACCCGCTGCGACCGAGTAAACGATCATAATGTTGCTCGGCGGAATAAGCAGCCCGGTGGTTGCTGCGGTGGTGGTGACCGCCACATTGAATTCGCGCCCGTATCCTTTGGCGTTCATCTCCGGAATCATAAACCCGCCGACGGATGAAACAGCCGCTGCGGCTGAACCGGAAATCGACCCGAACAGCATACAGGTCAGTGTGTTCACATAGCCCAGCCCGCCCGGCAGACGCCCGACGAGTGTTGCGGCAAAATCAATCAGCCGCCGCGCCAGCCCGCCCATTCCCATCAGGTGCCCGGAGAGAATAAAAAAGGGGATGGCCAGCAAAGCAAAGCTGTTAACGCCGTTGGCCATGTTGGCGGCCACAACAATGGACGGGTCGGAACCTTCGATCAAAACGGCAAAGAAGGTCGCCAGCGCAATGGATACCGCAATCGGCACATTCATCACCAGCAGCAGCGCAAACGTCACAACCAGAATCAGAGCCACTGCGCCCATTATTTTTCCTCCCCGCTGCCGCCTGTGAGCGTTTCGATCAGATTCTCAACCGTATAAATCACCATGAAAATTCCGGCGATCGGAAGCGCGAGGTAAACATGGCCCATTTTCCATTCGAGCGCCGGGGTGGTCTGTTCCATCGCCAGCGCATCGGCAACCACGCGGCCGCCGCCGCAAATAAAGACCGCCACGGCAAAAAAGAGCACAATCAAGTGCGCGACAACCGCCATCATTCTGCGGGCATCGGGATGAAACTGTTCCACGAAATAATCAACCCCCAGATGGCCTTTAATTCCGAACGCAACCGCGCCGCCGAGCAGGGCCACCCAGATTAGCAGGAAGCGCGCAAGCTCTTCAGTCCACTTCGCCTGTTCGCCGAGGACGTAGCGGGTAAACACGCCCCAGACCACATCGAGCACCAGTAGCGCAACGGCGACAATCAGCACCCAGTTAAGCGCAGACGTCATCCCCTTTTTGAATTTAACCAGCCCGGCCAGCATTATTTCACCTCGGCGATTTCTTTGAGCAGTTCACGCACTTCCGGGTTTTTAACTTCGGCCAGCATCGGCGCAACCTTCGCGGCGAAAGCGGC
>QKFE01000319.1 GCA_003252225.1 Kiritimatiellales bacterium
ATGCTGTTCCGGTTTCAGCGGAAGTCCGGCCGGTTCGAGCATCGTCGGGTAAAAATCCATCCCGATCACGGGCACATCGGATTCCGATTCCGCCGGAGTAATTCCCGGGACATGAATGATGAACGGTTCGCGAATTCCGCCCTCCCACTGGCGTCCTTTACCGCCGCGCAATGGCAGGGAGCAAGTTGAAAACGCATCGCCGGAAGAAACCCCTCCGTTATCCGAGGTGAAAATTACCACCGTATTTTTATCCAGCCCGGTTTCGCGCAGCGTGGCCAAAACCAGCCCGACGGCTGTATCCAGCGTTTCGACCATTCCGGCATAAACGGGGTTGTCCTGCACCTGCCGCACCGGCAGCCGCCGGTCAAATTTAAAACGGGCGGTATTTTCAACCAGCCCCGCTGCCTCTGCTTTCGCCTGATATTTCCGACACAGCGCCTTCGTCGTCTGAATGGGGCCGTGAACCGTGTAAAACGACAGAAACGCAAAAAACGGTTTATCCCGGTTCGCTTCCATAAACGCTGCCGTCTCTTCGGCAAGGCGCAACGTCAGCGATTCGCCCGGCGGGCCGTCGGTAAGCTTCGGGTTTTCGTACGGGGAAAAATACCCCCCTTTCGGCCCGCCGGAAGACCAGCCGCCTTTATTGATCATAAACCCGTGATCTTCCGGCCCGGAACCTTCATCGCCGAGATGCCACTTTCCCGCGAAAAAAGTGTGATAGCCCGCATCGCGCAACGCTTCGGCAACAGTGACATCGGCGTGAGGCAAACTATGCGCATATTCCGCCGGAAGCACACGGTCATCCCGATCCCATTCCATCCCGGTTTTCGCCCCGATCCAGTCCGTGATTCCGTGCCGCGGCGGCGCCTTTCCGGTCATAATGCTCGCGCGCGACGGACTGCATACCCGGCAGGCGGCATAGCCCTGATTAAACTTCATTCCGGATGCCGCCAGCCGATCAATATGGGGCGTTTCATAAAAGGAGCTTCCGGCATAGCCCAGATCCTGCGACCCCAGATCATCCACGAGGATAAAGAGAAAATTCAGCGGTTCTGCTGCAAATGCAGCTCCGGCGGACAAAATCAAAAGAGCCCCTATTCGTTTCATGCAAAGCCTTCCCTCATCGGTCTATTCGGTTTCAGGCTAATACAAAAAAGAGGCGCACCGCAATGGTGCACCTCGAATTATAAAACGGGGCAATCCGGGTTTATTGTGGCGATCGCCGATTACCAGTGGGTGAAAAGATACGGCGTCGGATCAAAGTCAGCGCCGAATTCAACCCTCACGACATCGGTCACTTTTTTCGCCTTTAGTTTTTCCGGAATCGCGAACGAGAGTGTGCCGTTTTTATATTCAAACGGAAGGGCATCGCCGGTGCGCAGCAAGGTCACCGAACGCGGCTTGGTTTCGCAGCCCGTCAGCACCACCGGTTTTTTTTCCGTCGCATCGGATGCGTTTGCATGAAAATACCACGTACGGTCTTTGCAGGTGATCGGCACATTGCACCGTTCCGGCCACGGGCCGCCGCCGTTAATGCCAAATACGGATTCATCGTTGGTTTTCATCCACTCTTCCATCTCATCGAACAGCCGCCAAACCTGATCCTGATAGGTTCCGTCCGGACGCGGACCGATATTGGCCAGCAGATTGCCGCCCATACAGCGGGCTTCCGCCAGTTTCATCAGCACCGCATCGGTGGGATAAATCTCTTCCCCAACGCGCGCGTCGTAATGCCACGACCCTTTTTGAATGATGGAGTTCACTTCCCACCACCAGCCGTTTTTCAAAATCGGCTTAATAAAATGCGGCTCCGACATTCCGAACCCTTCCGCCGTGGCATGATCGCCGCTACCCGGGTCGCGGTTATTGCAGACAATCCCCGGCTGCATTTCGCGGATTTTTTCGACCGACATTCCGTGCCCGCCGTCGCCCCACCAGATATCGGGGTGAAATTTTGAAATCAGTTCCCTGACCTGCCCTTCGTTGTAATCGCAATACGCCGCCCACATATGCTGCGGCTCCTTCGGAAGCGATTTCACCCACTCGCCCCGAAAATTCATCAGCTTGTTTTTATCGAAGCTGAAATTCATGTAGTCGCGGATAAAATACCAATCCATTCCCGAATAATAGAACCCGACCTTCAGACCATTATTCCGGCAGGCCTTCACAAACGGGGCAACCAGATCGCGGCCGCCCAGATATTGCCGCACACCCATCAGCGCCCAGTCCGAATCCCACAGCGCATAGCCGTCGTGGTGCTTCGTGGTCAGCACCGCATATTTAAAGCCCGCCCGTTTTGCACCTGCCATCCACTTTTCGGGATCATATTTGGTTGGATTAAAGGTCTTCGCCGCATCCCAAATTTCCTGCTGAGGGTGAAACTCGCCGCGCTTTTCTCGATCCGGCGTCCACCGTCCCGCCCACGCCTCACCGGTCGGTTCAAATTCGCTGACAATGCCCCAGTGCATAAAAATGCCCAAACCGGCGTGCGGCCACCACTGCGCATCCGGGTGTTTTGTACGCTCCCGGCGAACCTGCAGCTTTTGGTTTTTCGACTGATCCCAACCGGGCCAATAGAGATATTCGACCCCGTTTTCAATCCGCACTTCCGGCACCAATTCACCGCTTTTTTCATTCGCATACGAAGTGGCGCTGCCATCCACATTCTGCTGATTTGACGGCTTCGCACCACACCCCATTGCACCGATTAAACCGGCGCACACCCACATCATGGTTTTCATCATTATTCCTCCTCGGTGGTTAGAAATTCGAAAGACACTCTAACATAAATGAGCACGTGCACATCCTAGACCAACGGACAGTCAAAACCAACAGGAAACATTCCTAAATCTGAGCATTCCCCGCAACAACCTATAGATGCGGCGAATAAACTTCATCGAGACTCAATCTTCAAAAACTCAGGCTGCTGCCTCTGCGATAGCGAGGTCGATTTCCTCATCGGAATCAGTCAGTTCTACCGGCCGCTCGAACGCGGAGTGGCAGATTGGTTCTTCTCGGAAGTGCGTCTCAGAGATTCCTTCTCGCTGATAGATTCGCAGATCGTAAATTTTCAGATGAAGGTCTTTTCATTTTGTGCCAGCGAATTGAGCTCCAGACAGATATTCCTTTCGAGCAACTGCTGAATACTGGTTTGGGAATCGGCATTGATGACCTCGGATAAGCGGAATCAACTGCAAACCACGCCTCAGTTCCTTGTCGAAGGTTTCCTCTTACGGCATTATATTGGTCTGAAAATAACTGCACAGGAGAACCATCATGGCGGAAACAATTAATGCCGGAATCATCGGCTGCGGGAATATCAGTCAGGCCTATTTCAATGCGGCGAAAAAGCTCAATGTCCTGAATATTAAATGCTGCGCCGACATCAATGAATCTGCGGCAAAAACCAAGGCCGAAGAAAACGGCATCGACGCCGTCACCATCGATACGCTTTTGGCAGACCCCGACATTCAAATCGTCATCAACCTCACCAACCCGCAGGCACACGCGGAAGTCAATACCCGCGCTCTTAAAGCCGGCAAACATGTGCATTGCGAAAAACCGTTTGCCGTAAACCGCGAAGACGGGAAAGCGGTGCTCAAACTGGCAAAAGAAAGCGGGCTACTCACCGGATGCGCTCCCGACACGTTTTTCGGCGCGGGACTGCAAACCTGCCGAAAAGTGATTGATGACGGCTGGATCGGAAAACCTGTCGCCGGCACCGCCGTGATGTGCTGCCCCGGCCACGAAAGCTGGCACCCCAATCCCGGTTTTTACTACCTAAAAGGCGGCGGCCCGATGCTCGATATGGGGCCCTATTACATCACCGCGCTCATTCACCTGCTCGGACCCGTTAAACGCGTCGCCGCCATCTGCGGCAAAAAGGCCGATGAACGGCTCGCCACCAGCGAAGGGGCCAACGGGCAAATCCTTCCCGTTGAAATCAACACCCACGTTGCCGGTACCCTTGAATTTCACAGCGGCGCAATCATCACCGTAATTACCAGCTTCGACGTTTGGCGGCACAGCTGTCACCCCATTGAAATCCACGGCACAAACGGCAGCTTGAAAGTACCCGACCCCAACTGTTTCGACGGAACTGTTTCGCTTTTCCGCGCCGGAATGGACGATTGGCAGAACATCCCCTATTCCCACGGCTATTCCGAAAACATGCGCAGCATCGGTGCTGCCGATATGGCCTATGCCATACAGTCCGGCCGCCCGAACCGCTGTTCCGGTCAAATGGCCTATCATGTACTCGACGTGATGCTCGCCTTCGACGAATCATCCGAGAGTGGAAAACACATCGAAATTGAAAGCACCTGCACACAGCCCGCCGCTCTGCCGATGGATCTGCCCGCCGGAAGCCTTGATTTTTAATGGAGACGAAAATGAAAAAAGCACTGATTGTCTGGGGCGGATGGGAAGGCCATGTACCCGAAAAAATGGCCGGTCTTTTCCGCGAAATACTCGAAGCCGAAAACTTTGAAGTTGAAGTAACCAACGACTACACCGCCTTTGCCGACGCTGAAAAACTGAAAGCGCTCGACCTCATTGTGCCGTGCATCACGATGGATAAAATTGAAGGCGAATACGTCGCCAATGTCTGCACCGCCGTTGCGCACGGAACCGGAATCGCGGGCTGCCACGGCGGCATGTGCGACACCTTCCGGGAAAACACCGACTGGCAGTTTATGACCGGCGGTCAGTTTGTGGCTCATCCCGGAAATATCATTGGATACACCGTGAATATAAAAGGCTCCCATGAACTGATTGCCGGCCTCGCCGATTTCAACGTGACCAGCGAGCAATATTACATGCACGTTGATCCTGCCGTTCAGGTTCTTGCAACCACAACCGCGCCGATCGCGAACAGTTATCACCTCCCGAACGGACAGGTTGAAATGCCGGTTTCATGGATCAAAAAATGGGGCCACGGCCGCGTCTACTATAACGCCCTCGGACACGTTCCCGAAGACATCAACTCCGGCGACGCCCGCGAAATGGTCCGCCGCGGATTCCTCTGGGCCGCTGACGGAAAAGCGATTGCCGAAGGCAAAGATTTATCGGCGTTTCAGTAAGTTAACGTAGACGCGACGCCCCCGTCGCGTTTCTACAGAGCCGCCAAGATGGCGGCGGTACAGTATCGCAGGCATCTTGCCTGCCTTGAACGCGACGGGGGCGTCGCGTCTACGTTA
>QKFE01000172.1 GCA_003252225.1 Kiritimatiellales bacterium
CGTCGCACGGTTCAGCCGGACAATCGAGCCGAAGTGTTTTAAAAGAAGCTCCTTTTTCGCCTGTCCGATTCCCGGGATTTCATCGAGCCGAGATTCCATTATCCGCTGGCGCCGCAGATCGCGGTGGTAGGCAATCGCAAACCGGTGCGCTTCATCGCGTAAACGGGTAACAATCGTTAAAGCGGCAGAATAGCGCGGCAGAATCAGATTGCCCGAATTATCCGCCGCATCCCAAACAATCTCTTCGTAGCGTTTTGCCAGCCCGACAATCGGGAGGTTTTCCAAACCCAGTTCAATCAATTCGGTTTTCGCCGCACGCAGCTGGGTAATCCCGCCATCCACCATCACCAATTCCGGAAGCGGTTTTTCCTCCGACAACAACCGGGAATATCTTCGCCGCACCACTTCCGCCATTGAACGCGGATCGTCGGCGCCTTTCACCGTTTTAATCCGGAAGCGGCGGTAGCGGTTCGGGTACGGAACCCCGTCCACCGCGCAAACCATGCCGGCCACGGAACTGGTACCCGAAATATTTGAAATATCGAAACACTCAATCACCCGCGGTTCCTTCGGCAGATTCAACTGCTTCTGCAGTTCCTTCAAACCCAACCGCGCTTCATCCTGCTTCATCTTCGGTGTCTTCCGAACCTTCGCCTTTTCCTTTACCGCATTGTGCAGGTGCATCAGCATATCGCGCAAAGCCGCCGCCTCTTCAAAGCGTTGATCTTTTGCAGCACCATCCATCGCCGCGCGCAGCTCTTTCAGCATTTCCATCCGTTCACCGCGCAGAAACGCGCAGGCTTCTTCAACTCGCCGGTTGTATTCCTCCGGTGAAATTTTTCTGACACAAGGCGCGGAACAGTCGGCGATAATATCGTTGCTGCAATGCTTATACGTCTCTTCATCCGGCACGCGCGGACGGCAGCGGCGGATCCCGAAGCGGCGCTGTAAAAATTCCATCGTCGCATTGACCGCCGCGCCGGAAGTAAAGGGGCCGAAATAGGTTGCGCCGTCACTCTTTTTTATCCGGCATTTGCTGATCGTCGGGAACGGATGCTGAACATCGACGCAAATCATTTGAAACCGCTTATCGTCCTTCCAAAGGGTGTTGTAATACGGGCGGTATTCCTTGATCAGCTTCCCCTCCGTCAGAATCGCCTCCGCCTCCGATTTCAGCACAACAATATCAAAATCGGCAATGGAACTGATCAGACTGCGGATTTTCGGCTGGGCGGTTTTCCGCGTATGCTGCCGGAAATAACTCTGCACCCGTTTCCGCAGCGACGCCGCCTTCCCGATATAAATAATCTTGCCGTCGCCGTCGCGCATCAGATAGCACCCCGGCTTGTCCGGCAGCGACGTCAACTTATCTTTAATGACCTTCGGGAATTCCATTGGCAAAAACTATAAAAACATCCCTGCCGACAAAACAACCCCAACCACCGCTTTAAATTAAAAATCGCCCATTCCCTGTAATCAAATTACCGGGACGCCAATTATCGTTAATATAACTTGCGCATATTAGGACAGCGCACAAGTATGGGTTCCGAGATTTAGCGATGAATGTGGTTTTTAAAATTCTCAGTGAAATTTGGAGCGTCACCGTTGAAATGGCCCCTTATCTCCTCTTCGGCTTTTTCATGGCCGGTATTCTTTCCCAAATCATTTCGAAGGATTTTGTACGGCGGCATCTGGGCGGCAACGGCTGGATCGGCCCGCTGAAAGCGGCGCTGGTCGGCGTACCGATGCCGATCTGTTCGTGCGGGGTCATCCCGCTCGCCGCATCCCTGCGGGAACACGGGGCAAGCCGGGGCGCAACCGCCTCTTTTCTGGCTTCCACTCCGCAGACCGGCGTTGACAGCCTGCTGATCACCTACGCGCTGCTCGGTTGGGTTTTCGCCGTTTTCCGCGCCGCCGTCGCGTTCCTTTCCGGCATCATCTGCGGCGTTGCGGTTTCCGCCGTATCCCCCGCCGATGACGAAACTGAAGAAGCGCAAAAACCCGCCGAAAACGGCGGAAAAACAGGCTCTGTTTTTGTCCGGATGTTTAGATACGGCTTCATCACCCTGCCGGGAAACATCGCCAAAGCGGTCATCCTCGGAATCATCATTTCCGGCCTGATCAGCGGACTGGTTCCGGAAAACTTTTTCGCCGGCTATTTGGGCAGTTCCCCCGTTGCAATGCTCGCGATGCTGCTCATCGGCATTCCGCTTTATGTCTGCTCATCGGCCTCTGTTCCGATTGCGCTCGCCTTCATAAAAGCCGGTATTTCGCCGGGCGCTGCGCTCGTATTCCTGATCACCGGCCCGGCAACCAACGCCGCCACGCTCACAACACTTTGGAAGATCATCGGCAAAAAACAGCTCACTGTTTTTCTGGTCACACTCGCGTTCTGTGCCCTTTTCGCCGGTTGGCTGATGAATTTTTACAGCCCCAAACTCGGCGTAATTGAACAGGTCTGCCACTCAGAATGCCGCACTGACTGGCTGAATACAGTCTGGGCCATCCTGCTGCTGATCACACTGATCAACAGTCTCATTCCGCGCCGGACTTAAGTTGTAATCGCGCAATCGCCCGCAAAAACAACTGCCGTCGAAACGGATAGAACTCCCGAATAATTTAAACTTCTATTTTCCGTACACCTTTGTATACCTTTTGTGCAAATTCGCGGAGCAGATACTATGCAGGCAGACAGGCACCGGATAATGGTCATCGACGATCACCCCATTATTCACGACGGACTCAAAACCCTTCTGAGCGCCGAAGAGACTCTGGAAATTATCGACGGCGCCGCAACCGCCGTTGAAGCGCTGGAAAAACTCAAAGAAAACACGTTCGATCTCGCCATTATCGACCTCTCCCTCGGCGACTCCGACGGCACCTATTTAATCCGGAAAATCCGCGCCGAATTCCCCAAACTGAAAATGCTCATCTACACCATGTCGGAGGAAAAACTGTTCGCCGAACGAACCGCAAATGCCGGGGCGCACGGATATGTCATGAAAACATCGCCGCCCAAAATCCTGAAAGAAGCCATTTACATCATCCTTTCCGGCAACCCATTTTTTGCCCCCGAAATCTGCGAGCGGATCCAAAAAAAGAAAACGGGCCGCCCCGGCTCCAACTCCGTTTTCGATGTGCTCTCCAACCGCGAAATGGACATCTTTAAACTGATCGGCGAAGGATTGGACTCACTGGCCATCGGCGAAAAACTGAATATCACCCGCAATACCGTCGATACCCACCGCATCAACATAAAAAACAAACTCGAACTGCCCAACGGAAAAGCCCTCGACCGCCTTGCCTACGAAGTTATCAAACAAGGCAAAGACGGCGGGAGAAAAAATAGGCAGGCAGGGCGGTAAGCCGGATTCTGTTCCCTTGCGGGTCGGTCATTTATCTAATGCGTTCTACCCGTGGCCTTAAACAATGCGGGCAACATCTCAGCCACCTATTTGAACTTGCTCCGGACGGGGTTTACCCTGCCCCCTCGGTTACCCTCGGGGCGGTGGGCTCTTACCCCACCATTTCACCCTTACCGGCCTTCGGCCGGCGGTATATTTTCTGTGGCACTTTCCATCCCGTGCGGTATTGCACACGGGTTCCCGCGTTAACCACGGAACGTCCTGCCCTGCGGAGTCCGGACTTTCCTCTCCCCGAAGGGAGCGACCGATACACCCTGCCTGCTAAATGAGTTTTAAGTTTTAGGTGTTAAGTTTTAAGTAGTGTGCTCCTCAAGACTTAACACCCAACCCGGCAAAGCCGGAACCAAATTAACAGAAGTTCGCAAAGATCGCTAAGCTCCATTCTTTGCGGACTTTGCGTTCTTCTGTAAAAAAAATCCGTCGTAAACATGATAGGATTTGAATGAAGAGGGACTAAAACTTAACACTTAAAACTGCGCCTTATATCGACGGATTATAAACGATGCGGCCGCAGAAATTGCAGCTCACAATCTTTGTCGGGTTCCGGGCATCGTGAACCACCTGCGGCGGAAGTTTCATGTGGCAGCCGCCGCAGTGCCCGCCCTCTTCAATCAGTACGATGGCGAAATCGCGTTTGTTTTTCAAAATACGGGCATATTTCTGAAGCAGGGCTCTATCGCAGCCTTCGGCCGAACGTGCACGGTCTGTTTTCATCTGTTCGGCCACTTCCGTCAACTCTGCGGCGCGCTCATCGAGTTCCGCCAGTTCATCGGCGATCCCTTCGCGTTCCGTATTCAGGCGGGCTTCACACTCTTCGATAATTTTCCGGCCCTGTTCGAGATCTTCCATCAGCCTGATTTCTTTATCTTCAAGCGCTTTGATTTCGTCCTCAACCACTCCGATCTCTTTCACGAACGCGCGGTATTGATCGTTAGTTTTGGCCTCCATCTGCTGGGTTTTATATTTAACAACCCTTTCTTTCAGAGACTCAACCTCAAGCTCCAGTTCTTTGAGCGTGGTTTCGGTATGTTTGCGGCTTTTGATGGCGGTTTCGAGTTTTTGCTTTGAGCCGCTCAGTTGCGCTTCAATATCGCTTTTCCGCTGCGGAATATCTTTCAATTCCCTCAAGACTTTGATCAGCCGACGATCCTTCTTCTGCAATGCATAAATCGGTTCCAACGGATGCGACACAGGCAACCTCCTAAATTCAATTTGTGAAAAACAAGCTTGGTAATCTACTCACTTCCCTCCGGCAAGTCAAAGCGATCAATTGACTTATTTACTGCCCGGATGAACCAGTTCCAGCCCCTGTTCGCAGAGCGGGCAGCTGCCCGGTTCGTAGGTAACCGGCTCGATATCGAGCAGGCTGACCAGCGGAACCTCGAATTGCGCTTTTCCGCCGCTGCGGTTCACCAGAATCCCGATGGCCGCCACTTCGCCGCCGTTTGCCTTCACAATATCGATTGTTTCCTGCACCCGGCCGCCGCGCGTAACCACATCCTCGGCAACGACAAACCGTTCGCCTTCTTTAATTTTAAAACGGCGCAGTTTCAGCTCATTGTTTTCTTTTTCGACGAAAATGAACCGGACGCCCAGCGCGCGGGCGACATCGTGGCCGATGGTAATTCCGCCCATTGCCGGGGCAATCACCGTATCGACTTCGAGATCAGCCAATTCGGTCTTCATTTTTTCAACCAGCGCTTCGCACAGCTGTCCGGCGATCCGCGGGTATTGCAAAACCAGTGCGCACTGGAAAAACTGGTTGCTGTGCAGTCCGGAACGCAGCTCAAAATGGCCGCTCAGCAGCGCGTTGGTTTCTTCAAAAATTTTCAATACGTCTTCCTGCTTCATCTATTCTCCTTCTTCAATCCGTTAAAAAAATCAATGTCGGCACTCTTTCACACTCCGCCCGCTGACGTCCAACGGAAACAACACGGAACGCTATTTGCCCAGCAGCTCACAAACAGCGGTGAAAACCTCTTCGGCGGAAATGGATTCGAGCGCTTTCACCGCTTCTTCGGAGTTCCGGGCGATATCGCGACCGCGAACCGTGCTGTGCTGAATCACCCTGTATTTTTCGGCCAACGGCCCGGTCTTTCCGGGATCGGTGATGCCGTAAATCCCGACCACCGGCGTTCCGACCGCGGCGGCCAAATGCATTCCGCCGCTATCGTTGGCAACCGCGATTTCGGCTCCTTTTAATAAACCGGCCCATTCTTTCAGGCCTGTTTTTCCAGCCATATTTTGCGCCCGATCACCCAGTATTCCCGCCAGTTCCGCGCAGGCCGGGGCGTCGCCCGTTCCCCCGGCAAAAACCAAATTGAGCCCGGTTTCGGCGAGCAGTTTGCGGGAGAGTTCTTCGAACCGTTTTAAGGGCCACATTTTCGATGCACCGCGCGCAGCGCCGGGCATAAATACCGCGTATTTCCCGGGTAGCGGGATTTTAACCGGCGGAACCGTTAATTCCGGCAGTTCGTGTTTGCCTGCAAATTTCGGGGCCAGTATCGGGAAATATTCGTTCGACTGGTGGCCGGAACTGAGCGGAACGACTTCCGTCAGCATCAGCCTCCGGTGATCCCCTTTCAATCCGGCCCGTTCCGGTATTCCGGCCAAAAACGGAATCAGCGCGGAGCGGAAGGAATTGGGCAGAATCAGCGCCCGGTTAAATTTTTCCGCCCTGATTTTCGCAACGGTTTCCCCCATTTTACCCAGTGTGAAAACGGCATCCGGAACGGCGTGCATTTCCCAAAGCGGTTTTAAATAGGGCTTAATCAGCAGCGCGATTTCAGCATCCGGGTTTTCCGCGCGGCAGGCCTGAACGGCGGGCATACTCATGACGGCGTCGCCGATCCAGTTGAGGCCCATGATGAGGATGCGTTCCGGCATTATTCCGACCGCGGGGTTTTGAAACAGATACGCTGAATCCAGTCCATGAATTCCTCTTCGCCGCTGAGCATTTCAATTTCAACGCGCATGAAAATCACCGGAATATCGCGCCGATCGACAAACGGAAAACGCACCGCATCTTTTTCGGTCGTTAAAATGGCTTCAGCACCGTGTTTGATGCTCCAATTGATGGTGTTGATAATTTCCTGCTGCGAAAAACGATGGTGGTCGGCGAAACGGCGGCAGTAAACAATTTCAGCCCCGAAAGATTCCAATGCGCTCTCAAAACTTTCCGGCACGGCAATCGCCGAAACCGCCGCGATTTTCATCCCTTTCAGCGTGTTGAGGTCATACGTCATATCGCCGAAAACATCCTTCAAATATTTCGCGGCATGGCGGCATTCGGAAATCTCGGCCACCGGATTCAGCCGCCGCAGCTGCTCTTTCAGTTCCGGTTCGCCGCTTTCGCCGCATTTGGTGATGAAAATAAAACCGGCGCGTTTAATGTTCCGCATCGGTTCGCGCAGCAGGCCGCGCGGCAGCAGGTGCCCGCCGCCGAAAGGGTTTTTACTGTCAACCAGCGCAATATCCAAACGGTGCCCGAGTTTCAGATACTGGAATCCGTCGTCGAGAATCAGCGTATCGCAGCCCAGTTCTTTAATGGCGTATTTCCCGGCTTTCACGCGGTCTTTATCCACCACCACGGAAACTTTGGGCAGATTTGACGCCAACATATACGGCTCGTCCCCGGCCGTCCACGAATCGAGCAGCAGCCGTTTACCGTCCGATACCACGCGCGGCGGTGTTTCGATTTTACCCGTCGTAATCCGCTGAATCAGCTTTTCGTGAAACGGGATCGATTTGCTTTTATAACCGCGGCTGAGAATCGCCACCTTCCGCCCCTGTTCCTGCAAATTGCGCGCAAACACCTCCACCACCGGCGTTTTCCCCGTCCCTCCGACCGTCAGATTACCCACACTGATCACCTGACAGCCCAGCGTGCTCGGGCGAATAATACGGTGATGATAAAGCCAAAGCCGCACTTGAACAATCATCATGAAAATGCACGAAAGCCCTTTCAGCAAAACGCGCAGTGTGGCGGGCCACTTCCCTTTTTTCGTGCCGTCCAGCACGGACAGCATATAGGTTTCGAGCTGCTCTGATTTTCGTTTATTACTCATCGTTCAGGAAGTGTTAAAAAAATGTGTGGGCACTATAACCGCCCGCCCCGAATCTTCAAGGCGGGAGATGCACTATCGAAAATGGAGGTATCACCGGGCCTGCGACGGCGGAATACCGCGGTGTTTTTTGTAGATGCGCGAAAAATAGAGCGGATCTTCGAAACCGCAGCTTCCGGCTATTTTGGTGACCGGCCAATCGGGGTGGATTTTCATTAACCGGTCAGCCAGTTCGAGGCGCTGCGCCATCTGGAACTGTTTAAAGCTGATACCCATCATTGAGGTGAACAGATGGGAGAGGCGCGAGGCGCTCAACCCGACAATATTTGACGCTTCAGCCAGCGTTAAAGCCTCCGCCGGATTGGAGCGCATTCGGTCAACCAACGGATTCAACAGGTCGAAATCGCGTCGGCCGACCAGCGCATGGTTGGCTATGTGATGGATCAGCACCTCAAACATACTCAGCAGATCCTCCACTTTTTCGCGCGTGAAGGTTGGCAGCTTTTTCAGGGCGTCGCTCTCTTTTTCATTGCGCGATTCCGCCGCCTTTCCGGCCAGCCGGAACTGACCGATCATCGCATAGCCGATCGGCATTTCGCCGACATAAACCGGCACAACCGCTTCGCACAGCCCGGCATGGCACTGGTAAAAATGAACCCCGTTTTTTTCGAGCGCGGTTTGCCTCCCAATTTCATCAGCGGCCAAACAGGCGGCATTGAACGACTTTGTGCGGCGGCGCAAAGCACAGTAGGTGCTGATTGACCGGTTTTTTCCGATGCACAGCTCTTCGCCGTCCAATGAAAAGAAGGCGATGCGTACTTCAGTGAGCGAAGTAAAGTGATCCAGCAGTTTGAGCATTTCGTCCGTAAAAATATATTCCATCGTTTTCTTCATGGACTTGTTTTATCCGCACTCAGCAGCTTTGTCCATTTTTATAGCGTGTGCGTCTATGGCTTTTTCCGTGCGTTTCCCCCACCCTGTTTGACGCTCGGATTGCGCCGGGCAAGGGTGTATTTACTTGGAAGGAGTTTTAAATGACAAAACGCGAAGTCGTTAAAATGGTTTTGAATGGCGAAAAACCGCCGTATGTTCCGTGGTCCTACAAATTCACGCACGAACCGGAAGAGGCACTGAAAGAATATCTCGGCTGCGATGATCTCGAAAAAGCGGTCGGCAACCACATTGTGCGCGTCGGCAGTGATATCGGCTTTTTTGAAGATATCGGCAACGACCGCCTACAGGATGTTTTCGGCGTCATCTGGGATCGCAGCGTCGATAAAGATATCGGCGTGGTTGAAAACTGCCTGATTCCCGAACCGACCATGGAAGGGTTCAAATTCCCCGACCCGCTCGATAAACGCTTTTTCGAAAACATCGAACCGAAACTGGCGCAGTATTCCGACTGCTTCCGCGTTTTTGAGCTGGGCTTCTCCCTGTATGAACGGGCGTGGACGCTGCGCGGAATGGAAAATTTCATGATCGATATGATCGAAGAACCGGAATTTGTCCACGAGCTGCTGACGGCCATTGCGGACTATAATCTGGCGCAGGTTGAAGAAGCGCTTAAATATGATATCGACGCGGTTTATTTCGGCGATGACTGGGGGCAGCAGCACGGCCTCATCATGGGGCCGGCATTCTGGCGCGAATATATTAAGCCGCAGTTGAAACGCATGTATGGCCGCGTCCGCGAAGCCGGAAAATTTGTGATGATTCATTCCTGCGGCGATGTGGATGAACTGTTCGAAGATCTGATCGAAGTCGGCCTGAACAGTTTCAATCCGTTCCAGCCGGAAGTGATGGATATTCATGAAATCCTTCCGATGTATCGCGGCCGACTCGCCTTCCACGGCGGACTCAGCATGCAGAAAACCCTGCCGTTCGGAACGGCGGACGATGTACGGCGGGAATCGCGCGATCTGCTCGAACTCGGCAAAGACGGCGGCTACATCTTCTCGCCGTCGCACGCGGTTGAAAGCGACACCTCAATTGAAAACATGATTGCCTTCATCGAAGAGGCCTTCGCGCAGGAAGGTTATCAGGCCCTCTATCCCGGCGCCGGGCTGAAGCTGCCAAAATAGAATTACATCTCTCGCAGAGACGCTGAGTAGTCATTATGTTTTTTTTCTGTGCTCTCCGCGACTCTGTGAGGAATATAAACAACGGGTTGGGTTTAACGGAATCAGGGGAAGAGGATGTTAAACAGGAGCGATAAAAATGACCGACCCGCACGATCTGATTATTGAAGAAGAGTGGTTTAAAACCGACATCGACCGGAAGGAATTCAAGGCCTTAATGCAGAAGGCCGACGCCCCCGGCATTATCAACACAGCCCTATGGATAGGCTCGCTGCTCATCACCGGTTATTTTGCCTGGCTGGCTATTCCGTACGGGCTGTTGTTTTCCATTCCGGCGTTTCTCATTTACGGCATGTTTTATTGCGCCTGCGACGCCCGCTGGCACGAAAGCTCGCACGGCACGGTGTTTAAAACGCAGTGGATGAATGTGGCGCTGAACTTTTTTTCCACCGCTATGCAGCAGCGCGATATTGTGTTCACCACGTGGTCGCACGCCCGCCACCATTCATACACGGTCATCACCGAAATCGATCCCGAAATCACCGTAACCCGCCCGCCTAAATTCTGGCCGCACTTTCTCGATTTTTTCAGCCTTAAAGAGTGCACCTACTATTTCCCCGTACTGATCCGGCACACGCTGGGCATTGTCAGCAAACCGGCGAAAGATTTTGTGCCGGAAAGCGAATACAGAAAAATGTTCCGGTGGGCGCGCGCATCGTTTGCGCTCAATATGGTTCCGGTGGCTTTAGCCGTTTATTTTCACAGCTGGATTCCCCTGCTCTATTTCATCGGCCCGAAATTTTATGCCAACGGCATTCAGCGCGCCTTCGTTTTGGCGCAGCATGCCGGGCTCGACGAAAACGTCTGGGATCACCGCGCGAATTCCCGAACCATCAAAGTGAACCCGCTGCTCGGCTTCCTTTACATGAACATGCAATACCACGTTGAACACCACATGCACCCGCTGATGCCGTTTCACGCGCTGCCGAAATTTCACGAACGGGTGAAAGACCAGCTGCCCGAACCGTACAAAGGCATGTGGGCCGTTTATAAAGAGATGCTCCCCGCCCTGAAAAAGCAGGCGAAAGACACCAGCTATTACATTGAGCGCAAAGTCGGCGAAGTACTGCCCGAACGCAGGCCCGTGATCCGCAAAGGCGGGATCGTAGACGCGACGCCCTCGTCGCGTTCTGCCGGTAAAGAGAAAAGCGACGAGGGCGTCGCTTCTACGATATGGCACGAAGTGCTGAAAGCGGACGAACTGGAAGAAAATGATGCCATTGATGTGGTCATTGATGAAAACCACTACGCCGTTTATCAGCTCGAAAAAGGAAACTACCGCGCCACCGAAGGCGTCTGCACCCACGAGTTTGCACTGCTCGCTGAGGGCGTTGTGCAGGATGGCTGCATCGCCTGTCCGAAACACAACGCCAAATACGACATCTGTTCCGGACAGGTCAAAACCCGCCCCGGCAAACGCGATCTAAAAACCTATGCCGTTCAAATGAAAGACGGAAAGCTGCTGATCGGCCTGCCGGCAAAACCTGTGAATTCAAATGAACCGGAATAGACTTACCACAGATTGATGCACTATTTCCGAGTAAACCGCGCCGCAAAACCGCCGCCGGACGGCATGGATATTTTGAGTGTATCTTTTTCGGTCACTTCTTTTCGTACGGCTTCTTTCTACCCGTCTTCGTGCGCCAGCATTTCGTACAGACCGGCGTCCAAAAACTGCGCGAGTTCAACATCAATTGCCTGATCCGCAACTCCGTTTAAAACACCCAGAAACCAGATTGCTCCGCTTCGCCGCGCAATCACAGCCATCTGCCCGATACGGCTGCCGGACAGTACGCGGGTTTCAACCCGGTCACCGTCAGCGTTTCCCGGTTGAACTCTTTTTCAATTGGAACCCATTGATTAGCGGCTTCATATGCCCGGCGCGGGAACGGCAGCGAATTCGCCGCATAAACAAATTCAGCGCTTAATCCGTCAGCCTTCAGCGCACGGATTTCGCAGTTCATCAGGTTGAGCGGTTTTGACGCAGCGGCATCAATTTCAATTTCCGCAACCGGACCTTCCAGTTGTTGGAATTTAAGAAATTCATACGCCATCACCGTATGCCCTTCCTGCCCCGGATGAACCCGATCGGTTCCGATAATTGAAAAGGCCGGATCCGCTTTCTGCTGTTCGGCATTGATTGCCAGCAGCGGCGTATTGAAATCGCAAACCGGATAGCCGCGCTTTTCCGCTTCCGGCTCAATCACTTCATTTCCGAACCGCACCAGCAGGTCGTTTTTCCCGCAGCCGAATGCAACCAGATTTTCCCGCGCATTCGGATTAACCATGGTTTGATCATACGCCGACGGTTTAATGAGCGTGATATGGGTTAAACCGGCCGATGCCAGATTATCGAGCAGCGCCGAATAACTGTTTTTATACCACTCGAACCGCCTTTCATTTTCAGCGGTCAGCTCGTCTTCGGATTTCGAATGGGTGAAATGCCACGACCCGGCATCGTTCATTCCGAGCATAACGGTTGCGGCGGTCGGGCGGTAAAGCTTCACATCGTTTTCCCAAATACCGCCGCCTTCGCCCGAAGCGCGCAGGGCGCCGCCCTCGGCCGTATCGCCGCTGACCCCGACATTGAAACAGGCTACATTACTGCCCGGAAAGCGTGTTGCGTAAAACGTTTGAATCAGTGTGTGGTAACTGCCTCCGTGTGTGATGCTGTCACCGACGAACGCAACCCGCTCATTCGCCTTAAACGGTTCGGCACCGGCTGAAAAAAGTAAAACAAGCAAATAGAAAAGACAGAGTACGATACGGCGTAATTTCATGGTATTCCCCTTTATTGCAGGCTTTGATCCAAACTTAAAAACCGAATGGGAATGTTGCCCGTTTTATTCGGAGGGGAAAGTCTAAAATCAGAGGGCAAAATCTCAAACTGAATTTCCTCACCGTTATTCCGACGGTGCATCGTGTTCGGTTTTGTGTTTATCCAGTCGGGGCAAAATGCCCTTCAGCAGGTCGCGCTCTTTTTTGTGCTCACCGGAAACCATTTCCCAGTCTTCGATCAGCGGATAACTGTTCAGATCGGGCTGGTCTTTTTCCACATCCCACCATTTACCGTGTCCGTCGCGCAGCACCTTAAAACCGCGGATCATCTGGTATCCGTTTTTATAAGAATAGATCCAGTCGTGATGAAGGTCTTTCGCGCCGGTCAGATAGGCCCAGAAGCTGGTTCCGTCGATTTCATAATTGAAGGGCAGTTTCACCTGCATCATCTCCGCAAGCGTCGGCAGAATATCTGCGAGCGAAACGAGGATATCCTGTTCGCCCGTGCGAACCATGCCGGAGCCGGGGGCATAAATAATCATCGGGATATGCGTGCCCTTCTGTTTATCGACCTGATGCTTGCCGTAGCCGCTGGTTCCGTTGTCGGCGCAGAAAATAAAGATGGTGTCGTTTTCAATACCCAGCTGTTTCATTTTTTCGAGATAGCGCCAGATGATGTAATCAATGTATTTGATGTGTGAATGAATGCCGGGTTCGCTGACCGTTCCGTGGGTGTTGTATTCGCCCTTTTCGCCGGTAATATTCACCGGGGTGCGCTCATATTTTTCCCCGTCCCATTTTACCACCGGCGTACCGGGCCACTTGTTGCCGGAATCCGGCAGCAGCCAGTCGAATGCGTCGTGCCCGAGATGGGTGGTGTGGTAGACAAAAAACGGTTTACCCTTTTTGTGCTGCCGTTCCATGAATTCAAGGCAGTAATCGAGTTCAATATCCGCGCCGTAATCATTCAGTTCGGTTTTTTTCCATTCGATCCCGGTTTTAACGCCGTGCTCATTCATCACGGTGATGTGCGGCTTAAAGGCGGTGCTGCGCATCGGATAGCCGTCTTTGGCATCGTTGCCTGTATCACAGTTAAACACAGCGGGCCAGCCGTGTTCACTCATCACCACTTTGCCGTCGACGATTTTCGGATCGAGCTTAAAACTGTTCGGCATATCGTTCGGGTTCGATTCATCGCCGGGCGTCAGCACCCCTTCATCAAAACCGAAGCCCTGAATCTGATCCGGATTCACCAGCATCTGCGTTTTGCCTGCCCAGCAGCTGGCATAACCGCCCCACCGCGCAACATACCCGATCAGAATCGGCGAGCTTTCAAAAATCAGCCACGTGCGTTTTCCGTTGTGTGTTTCGACGGTACCGAGGTCGCCGTTTTCCCACCACTTCTGCAAGTGGGCATAACGGCCGGTCATCAGCATCGCGCGGCTCGGCATACAGGAGGTGGCCGACCACGCGTTTTTAATATAACAGCCTTCGGCGGCCAGCCGGTCGAGCACCGGTGTTTCGGCGCGCAGTTTCGGATCAGAACAGGTTCGGCCTTTTTCGTCCGCCCAAACCGTTGAACCGTAAACCGGTATTTCACGCGCGCTGATATCGTCGGCAAAAAGAATCACCACATTGGGTCGCTTCACCGGTTCTGCCATTGAACTCAAAGCAATGAGCAGAAGGAACCACGGAATACACTGAAAAGAAATTTTTCTTCCGTGTGTTCGGTGTATTCTGTGGTTCAAAAACAGTTCGAATTGAAACATTGTTTTTTCCCGGTTAAAACGGATCGCGCGGGCGGAGTTTGATCAGTTCGGCATAATCAACGATGTCGGAATCGGTTTTCCACTGGTCGCACTTTTTCGCGAGCATTTCGACCATTTCCGGCTTCTGTTCCGCCAGGTTTTTCAGCTCGGACGGATCGTTTTCGAGGTCGTAAAGTTCATAGGTGATTCCCGGCTTTTCGCTGGTCTGCAAATACCATCCCGGTTCGATGAGCAGTTTCCAGCGGCCTTGAAAAATAACGCTCTGCTGGCCTTTGTCGTTAAAATAGAGGGTTTCCGGCGGCGCGACTTTCCCGCCTGAAAATACCGGCAGTACATTGCGTCCGTCCAAGCCTTCGGTCTTTTTTCCGCGGAAGGTTTCGGGATATTTCCCACCTGCAATTTCAAGCAGTGTCGGCACCCAATCGCCCACCCAAACCAGTTCGTGTGAAACGGAGTCCGGTTTAATTTTTCCCGGCCAGACGGCGAAGCAGTGGGTTTTTGTTCCGCCTTCCCAAAGCAGAGCTTTAACGCCGCGATACGGCGCGTTCGGCATTCCGTTCAGATGCGCAGCGCTGCCATTGTCAGAAAAATAGAGAATCAGCGTATTTTCCAGTTCGCCGTTTTTCTTCAGCGCGTCGACTAAACGCCCGACATTTTGATCGATCTGCTCAACCATGGCTGCATGAACAGCAAACTCCGTGATGAAATCATCGCGGTCCGGCGGAATCCACGCCTCGGTATATTTTGCCTTTTTCGGGTAAAAACCTTCTTTCTGTAGATACTCCACCCGCTTGCGTTCGACGTCGCGCAGATCCTGATAGCGCGGCACATATTTATCCACCAGCTCCTGTGTGGACTGTAGCGGTTTGTGCGGTGCGCGGTAGGCCAGATAGAGGAAGAACGGTTCTTCTTTTTTCGACGCGCCTTCAATCATTTCAATTGCACGGTCTGTGACGCCATCCGTCGAATCGAACGCTTTACCTGATTTTCCGTGATTTTCAACATAGCGGGAACCCGGCTTATTGGGATGGCAGAAAACGGTCAGCTCTTTTTTATAATTCAGCTTTGCCGGTTCGTTGCCTTCCATATACGGGTGGCGCTGATCGGGGAAGTAGAAGAAGTTATCCTGCGCACCGTAGATGCCGAAATATTCATCGAACCCGCGCTGCTTCGGTAAACCGTTGTAATCGGCCTCAATCTCCGCATCCGTCAGCTCCCAGCCTTCGTGCTCTTTTTTCCACTCTTCCTGCGAACCTTTGCTGAACTTCATCAGGCTTCCGCCCAGATGCCATTTGCCCGACATCAGCGTCTGGTAACCGGCGTCTTTGAGCATTTCCGGCAACAGAGGGATATCGTACGGCAAACGGCCGCGGTGCGCGGGATAAGGCATTTCGCGAACCCAGTCGCCCAGCGCTCCGCCGCCGAAACCGACCTTTGCACATTCCATTCCGCTCAACAGCGATGCGCGGGTCGGACTACAGCGTCCGTTGGAATAAAAGTTACTCAACCGCATCCCCGAATGCGCCAGCTTATCCAGATTGGGCGTATCGATTTCACTGCCGAAACACCCGAGATCCGAGTAACCCGAGTCGTCCGACAAAATGACGACGATGTTCGGTTTTTCCGCCGCCGTCACTGCACCACAGATTAACAGCGCCGCGATTCCAGTCACCAGCTTATTCATTTTCATATCCTCGTCTCCTGATTTCCAAATGGTGATTCCCTATTTTTTTGTGAGCGGCGCTGTCCGCTCGCCGCCTTCACGAATCTGCATGTAGCGTTTAAACATCGCCTGAACCTTGTCGCGGTATTCGGGGTTTTTGATCAGATTCTGATCTTCATTTTCGGCGGGATTTTCGGCGATATTAAACAGCGCGATCGGCTCCCATTTGGTGAGCTGGTGGTTGCTCTGAATAATCAGTTTCCACGCGCCGTCGCGATACATCACTTCTGTCGTCGCGCCCGCCTGCCAGATCAGGTAATCGCGTTTATAGATTTTCTTTTCGCCCAGCAGAACCGGCAGGATATTCATCGAATCCAGACTGTCTTTATCCGTCAGTTTAACACCCATTACGGCGGCCATCGTCGCCATAATATCGTGGGCAATCACCAGCTCATCCGAGAACGAACCCGCCTTGATTTTTCCCGGCCAGTGGGCAATGAACGGGACGCGGTGCCCGCCTTCGTGCGGCGCGCTTTTGGCCCCGCGGTAATTACCGCTCGGCTGATGTCCGGACTCCATCGTACCCGGCACCTGCCAGGTCAGACCGCCGTTATCGCTGGTGAAAATAAACAGCGTGTTTTCCAGAACCCCGTTCGCTTTCAGCGCATCGGTAATCCGCTTCACTTCAAGATCCAGCACCTTAATGCACTCCATGTGGCGGGAGGGTTCCGTTCCGCAGATTTTCACGCCGTCCATCTCCGCCGGCGGCATATGCGGCCGGTGCGCTTCCGGGCTGCAATAGTAAAGGAAGAAGGGTTTCCTGTTTGCGTGTTCGTTAATAAACTTTACAGCCCGCCCCGAAATCAGATCCGGAATGCGGGAGGTATCCCAGTTGGAATCGCCCATTCCCGGCCCTTTATCGGAAATCGTCAGCGGCCCTTTTATATCCAGCGCTTTCAGATCCTCTTCGGTAACCGTTTCCGGATCGCGGCAGGTTTCATTGTTGACGCAAATCAGTTCGGAATCTTTTTCAAACGGCGCCCACTTTTCATTTTCATAGGCCATATAAAGCGGCCCCTGAACACCGGTCGGTAGCGCATAGCTGTATTCAAAACCCATATCCTTCGGGCCGCCGTAGGCAATCTGCGTCATATCGGCAGGAACCGGTTTTTCATCTTTGTCATTCCCGCGGTAATACCCTTTTCCGTCGAGCCGCTTAAAATTAAGCCCCAGATGCCATTTCCCGATAAACCCGGTGGCATACCCGGCATCGCGCGCGACGGTTCCGATGGTGGAATCGCCCGGTTTAATCGCCCCCTCAAAATAGGAGTTCCACACGCCCCACGGCGCGGGGGAGCGGTAGTTGTTGTTGCCGCTCATAATCGCATAGCGCGTCGGCGCACAGAGCGAAGTGGACGAGTGCGCATCCGTGAACCACATGCCGTTTTTCGCCAGCGCATCGATATTCGGCGTCTCCATCACCGGCTTTTGATCCATAAAATGGTTGCGGTAATAACTGATATCGCCGGAACCGATATCATCCGCCAGAATCACCACAATATTCGGCCGCGTTGCCGCCGCGCTTTCACCGGCCAGAACCAGTGCACATCCCATCATCATCGCAATAAACGGTTTCATAAATATTCCTCTCCAGTCTCAAAAAGCTTACGCAGGCGACCTGTTTTGAACAGTAGACATTGGTTATACTTTTTGTCATTTTCCGACATGGACTGATTTTATGAAACCGATTGCGATTTGTTTAAACCCTGAGTTTCCGTACAACGCGGACGTCATCAAAGGGATTATCCGGTTCCAGACCGAACACGGCCTCGGTCCGGCCCGACTGATTCCCGTCGATACGATCCGTACACCGCCGATTACGGAGTTTTCCGGTTTTCTTTCCAGCCAGATCGCGGCCTGGCATAGCGATGTCCCGGTGGTGTATCTCGATCAGCTGCTTCCTCCGACCGGTTCATCCTCCATCACCATTGACCACGAAGCGGTCGGAAACATTGCGGCCTCGCACTTTATTGAACGCCACTATGTGAACTTCGGTTATTTCAGCATCCCCCTCTGGAGCCGCTGGAACAAAGCCAGTATCCGGCGCAGCGAATACCGACAGAACGGATTCCGCGACGCCCTGCTGAAACGGGGCGCGCTCAACCGCTCCGCATTCAGCATCTGCCTTGCCGGGGAATTTGAAGAAATTGAAACGTGGCTTGCCGGTCTGCCCAAACCGGCCGGTATTCTCGCCTTCAACGATGCCGCCGCGCGTTACCTGATTCAGGTCTGCGGAACACTCGGCATTTCCGTACCCGATGAAATCGCGGTGCTCGGTATGGATAACGATCTCACCATCTGCCGCTTCACCACCCCCTCCATTTCATCGCTCCAGCTGCCCGCCTTTGAAATCGGCTACGAAGCCGCCAAACTGCTGGCCATGCGCACGGGAAAAATCGCCCCAACCGATATCCGGTTCAATATTCCCCCCGTCCGGCTCATCGAACGCGAATCCACCGGCGGCGCACGCAACGAAGATCCGCGCCTGCAGAAAGCCATCGCCTTCATCCGGAAAAATTCGGCTCAATCGATACACGTCGATGACGTCGCCAAAGCAGTACCCTACGATCCGAAATCGCTCCAGCGGCTTTTCCGGAAAGGGCTCAATTCCAGCATACAGGAGCGTATCATCAGCGAACGCATTCGCCGCGCGGCGGGGCTGCTGCTGGAAACCCCCGACTCCGCGGTATCGATTGCCGAGCAGTGCGGATTCGGCTCTTATGCCCTCTTCAAACAGCAGTTCAAAAAACGGATCGGCGCAACCGCCGGCCACTACCGGAAAAACGGAGGGATGAAATGATTCAGATCGGTATTGTTACGCCCGACAACACCATCCAGCTGCGCAACGTACTAGAAGGCGTAAACCGCTTTATCGCCGCAACCGACGGAATCGCCCTGAACCTGATTTTAATCAACGAAGCCATACCGGGTTCCGCCCGCTTTCTGAACCGAATGGATCGCATT
>QKFE01000225.1 GCA_003252225.1 Kiritimatiellales bacterium
GAACCGCCCCCCTTCCCCGACCCCATCCCCCCGCTCCGGATGCCCGGAAAACACAACCTGGAAAATGCCCGCTGCGCCCTGTCGCTCTGCCTGAAACTGGGGTTGGAAAAAACCGCCGTATTCGATGCGGTTTCGCGCTTTAAAGGGATTGAACGGCGGATGGAAATTGCCGGTGAAATTGACGGAATTACGGTGATCGACGACTATGCCCACAATCCGGCCAAAATCGCGGCGGCGCTTTCGGCGGCGGCGGAGAAATACGGAACCGTACACGCTTTCTGGCGGCCGCACGGTTTTACCCCGCTGTTTCAAAACCAGACTGAATTAGCCGGTGTTTTTGAAAAACACTGGCTCGAAAACGGCGGTTCAATTTTCATTCTGCCAGTCTTTTATGCGGGCGGAACGGTTCAGCGGAAAACTTCATCGGCGGAACTGGTTGAACAGCTGAATTCGGTTGGCGTTCCGGCGGCGCTTGTGCCAGATTACGCCGCTTTGCAGGCCCGGCTGGAAATAGCGGCGAAACCGGGCGATGCCATTTTGGGAATGGGCGCGCGCGACCCCGAACTGCCGCTGTTTGCAAAACGACTGGTGGCGGAATGGAAAATATCCAACTGATCGAAAGCACGCAGAACCCGCGGGTTAAAAATGCCGTGAAACTGCGTAAGGCGAAAATACGGCAGGAAACCCAAACCACGCTGGTTGAAGGATACCGCGAAATCCTGCGCGCAACCGAAAGTGGGTGGCGTTTTAATGAGCTCTATTTCTGCCCCGAACTCTACCTCGACCTCCACGCCGGCGAACTGGTTGAACAATTACGGCAATCCGGCCTGCCCGTTTTTCAATGCGCGGAAGCGGCGTTCCGTAAAATGTCGTACCGCGATACGCCGGACGGGCTGCTGGCCCTCTCCCCGCTGGTCGGAAAAAACTGGACGAACTCAACCTGCCGGAAAACCCGCTAATTCTGATTGCCGAAGACCTCGAAAAACCGGGGAATCTCGGCACTATTTTACGCACGGCCGACGCCACCGGTGTTGACGCCGTGATTGCCTGCGACCACAAAACCGACCTGAATAATCCGAATGTCATTCGCGCAAGCATCGGCACCCTCTTTTTTATGCCGGTCGCCGAGGCCTCCACCGAAGAAACGATCGACTGGCTCGAAAAACAGGGCATCCAGTCGATCGCAGCTGTTCCGTCCGCCGAAATAGAATACACCGATATCGACATGAAAACCGGCACCGCCATTATTGTGGGCGCGGAAGATGAAGGCCTCTCGGAAGTCTGGAAAAACAGGGCTAAATTCCGGGCAGGAATTCCAATGCTTGGAAAGAATGACTCGCTGAATGTTTCAACTGCCGCCGCGGTTTTACTCTATGAAGCTGTTCGTCAGCGCCGCAAAACTCCTTAAAAACTGCTATTTAGGAGTTCAAATGCAAAATAATTCATTTTAATGTCCAACTTTCTCGTATAAACAGCGTCATACATAGCGGACACATTTTGTGTCGAAGACTGCAAAATTACGATATTCTCAACATAACATTTGCAAAAATCGTTTATATTGTTACTATTTACGCAACGAAAGGAGGTAGAGTTATGGCTACCAACCCAGCAGGAAAAGGAACCAAGACCATTGGCATCAACATGAAGATGGATATGGCCAAGGAATTGGAACGGCGCGCCGCGTCAATGCAGATCTCCACCGGAGCATACTGCAAAATAATCCTCGGTGAGTGGATTAAATCGGGCAAGAAGCTCAAACTCCAAGAGTCTTGAGCGCGCGCTGACAGACAAGACGGGAGAAGAGCCGGTATCGTCATGGAGATGCCGGTTTTTTCTTTTCTGATTTCCCCGCTCTGGCATCCTGTGCCGCATGTCCGAATCACCCTCATTTGCAATTATCGGCACCGGCGCAGTCGGCGGCTATTACGGCGCCCTTTTGCAGCGCGCCGGATTTGACGTCCATTTTCTACTTAACCGCGATTTTGAACAGGTTCGCGCAAACGGGCTTGTAATCGAATCGGTCGGCGGCAATTTCACCCTCCCATCCGTCCATGCTTACCGGTCAGCCGCAGACATGCCCGAATGCGATGTGGTAATTGTCGCGCTCAAAACAACCGCGAATTCGGCACTGCCCGGTATTCTGCCCTGTGTTGTAAAAAAAGGCGGAATTGTGCTCACGCTGCAAAACGGACTCGGAAGCGAACAGGCCATTGCCGAAATTGTAAATCCCGATCAAATTATCGGCGGCCTCTGTTTTCTCTGCTCCAATAAAACCGGCCCCGGCCATATCCGCCATTTGGATTACGGGCTGATCACTCTCGGCGAATACCGCCCCGACCAAAAACCGGGCGGAATTACCCCCCGCCTCGAAAAGCTGGACGAAATCCTTAAATCGGCCGGTATCTCAGCTCAGCCGATTGAAGACCTCCCGCTGGCCCGCTGGAAAAAACTGGTTTGGAATATTCCGTTCAACGGTCTTTCCGTGGTTAAAAACCAATTGACCGATCAGCTGGTAAAAAATCCGGCGACGCGGGAATTATGCCTCAAACTGATGTACGAAACCGCCGCGGCAGCCGCCGCCTGCGCGCGCCCGATCAATCCCGGATTTATTGAAAAAATGGTCGCCGACACCGAAAAAATGGAGCCCTATTCCCCCAGCATGAAACTCGACTTCGACCGCGGGAACAAAATGGAGCTCGACGCGATTTACCGTATTCCCATCGAAACCGCCAAACAGGCCGGTGTCGAAATGCCCGAAACCGAAAAACTCTACTGCCAACTGCTGGCGCTCAATTAATGCAGATGCCGGGTTTGGATGTTTCCGCGCGCGATTTCAACATCATATTCGGCGTCACCGATGAAGGCAGTCCACGAAAGCAGCTTCGGCTTTTCAATCCAGATCAGTTTGGCGGATTCGACTTCGTTATAAACGGGATCCGTTACGGCGCTCAGTTCTTTCCAAACCGTCAGTGCATCCTCGAGCAGTTTCACGGATTCAGCCTGAAATTTTGATTCGTTCATCACCCGGTATTTTTCGAGCGCCGTTGCGGCCTGTATTTTCAGCGCAAAATATTTTGCCAGCAATCCCCAGGCTTTGACGTCGGCGATTTCAAACTCAATATCGCCCCCATCGGATTGCACCGCCGAAACCCACATCAAAGAGTTTGAAGCAATGGCCATTGCCCGGTCGGCAACTTCCAGCGGGCTGACTTTTCCTTCGGGCAGTGTTCTGCCTTCGCTGATGAGCCGGACGTAATCTTTTATGTTGATAAAATCGGGGTCGAGCACGGGAAAATCGATGAACTGGTTTACGTCGATAAAAACAGAACCGGTGGTTTTATCTTTTGCAACCTGTGTTGAAATAAGGTGCTCCGCCGTCAGTGACGGATCGTTTCCACCCTTTAAATATGAACAGATCAGCAGCGGTGTTTTACCGGCTTCGTCGACCGCTTTAAACAACTGTTCGCCTTCCTTTTTGCCGTACTTCCGGACGTATTCATCGGCAAAAACCTGATCCGGAGTTTCGGGGTTAAACAGTAGGCGGCCCCACGTTTTGTAAAACAGCCAATCGCGCTCAAAGGCGTATTTCCAATTCATCCGCCGATCTTTTTTCTGCCGGTATTCAACGGCGGGAATCAGGGTTTCGGAACCGACATAATAGCCGCCGACATAGTCCTGCCCGTTTTCGGAAATGTGGTCGCGAATGAATTGCGGCTGCCCCCAGCGCAGCATGACGAAATCCTCGTTCCGCATCATCCACGTCATTTTATAGTTTTTCGGCGGCGGATCCCAATAGGCGGTGTTTACATGCCCGCCGTGCGTCGCCGCCAGTTTTACCGCCGAATGCCCGTGCGACGCATTAAACTTCAATTCAACCCATATCGGTTTTTTCCAATCGGTCATCGATTCGATGCCTTCGCGGGTGATTTCGGCGTGGGAGGTAAACGGCGCGCGGTGGATAAATTCAACCTGTCGATTCGCCTTCCGCATTCCGTCAACCACGACATCGAGTATCCACTGCTCCCGCTCTTTTTCGTCGATATGCAGCATCCGCTCACCGAGACTGATGCCGATCCCGTCGAGATCGGGATATTCATTGATCAACTGCGTAACGCATTCGCGGTTATATTGGTTGATCAGTTCGTTGTGCTCGCCTTTTCCGTAAAAACTGAGGCTCTGACTGTATTCGGCGATGTTTCCGTGCGCCTTTGAAAATTCGGGTGAAACAAAAATATTCCACCAAATCATATAGGTTTTAATACCGCGTTCGTGCGCCATTTTAAACAGGCCGCGCCAAAACGTCTGCCATTCGGCCAGTTCGGCATCATTCAGCCCGCAGGCTTCGGGATAGTTCGTCGGGCGGAACATGTACGGAAACGGATGCAGGTTCCAAAGCGTCAGCCGGTTAAAGCGATTGGCCGCCATCATATCAAGATAGGCCTCCCAGAATTTCAGATCGCGGCAGGTTTCCATGTGGGGGTGAACGACGGCGTGATCGCGATAAGCCGACCACGGCAGGTTGAATTTTACCGCCCGGAACGGAAAGCGCGGCGATTCTGAAACCGGCGAAATAGCCTCCAATTTTCCGCCGTTAAGCCTCAGCTGTTCCGCCGCTTCGAGCAGTCCGTACATAATGCCCGCATCGCCGCCGCCGATTACCCGGATCAGTTTATTTGAAACCGCCAATTGAAACGATTCCTCTTCCACTCCCGTGTTTTTTTCAACTGAAATTCCGACATCGTTCATTCCGCAAAGCGCCAGTTGCTCCGCCAGTTTCCGGTGGCCGTATTCCGTCGGCCCCGCCATTAAAATCGCCTGAAAAACCACCGTTAAAACGAATGCTGCAATCACCGTTTTCATTCTGATCCTCTCCAGTTTCCTTCTTCAAAGCAGTGCCAGTAAAACGGAAAACCCGATTCCGGCCAACGCATATCTTTTCTGTCGCCGGCTTTGCGCGTGGGTGTAAAACACAATCCAGCACCCGTACCAAAGCAATACGGCCATAACCGGCGGCGGCCCGGTTTTCCAGCTCGACCACGGAATCCGGTCAAGTCCGTTGACCGAAATTAAAAGAATGTTGATGAAAAACAGCGCCGCATAGTTGAAAACCGCAGACGCAAACGGCAGCAGAACGGAAAGCCAGCCGGCGACGACGATGCAGAAGGTCAGCGGCACAACAAGCAGGTTTCCAATAAAGGAAACCGCCGGGAAGTTTCCGAAATAGAGGGCGGTCATCGGGATCGAAGCCAGATTCGCCGCGAAAGAAGAAACGACCAGCGACACGCAGTAGGTTTTAATCCACCGCCCTTTCAGCCACCCCTCCGGCACCTTCGCGAAAACCATGATTAAAAAGACGACGACGGTGAATGAAAAAATGAACCCGGCATTCAGAATATGCTCCGGATGGATCAACAGCAGAAGAATGGCGGCAATTGCCACCGAACTGGGAATATCCGCCTTCCGCCGAAACAGCGGGGCAAGCAGATAAACCGCCGCCATGGTGAAGGCCCGCAGCGCGCTGGCCGCCATTCCGGTTGAAACAATGTAAATGAACAGCAGCGGGAGCAGAAACAGCCCCCAACGGTCGCGCTGAATACCGATGCTTTTCAGTACCAGTGTCAGCAGCAGCCCGACAATCCCGACGTGCAGCCCTGAAATTGCAAAAATATGATAGGCCCCGATCCGCCGGAACGGCTCCATAATTTCGTACGGGACCTCTTTTCGTTTGCCCAAAATCAACGCCTGCAAAACAGCGGCCTGCTCCGGGAAATTTTCCAACCCCTTTCTGAGTCTTGTCGAAGCCGTTTCCCGCCAGCCGTCCGCCAGCCGAAAAACGCTGAACCGCGCACTGCCGGTAATTTTGAAATCAGCCGGGCGGGTTACGCACTCAAATTCCGGTTGCCCGGGATAGGTCTGTTTTTCGAGTTTCCCCTTCAACAGCACCCGGTCGCCGCGATACAGCTTTGTGCGTTCCGGGGCGGAAAGAATACGGGCAGAAATTATCCCGGAATACGGAAGCCATTCCGACGCCGGATTTATGCCGGAACACCTGACCGGAAAAACCCAGCTCCCCCCGGGACTGCTTTTGTACGGATAAAAGACCGGTGATCCGTTGATTTTCCCCTCAATTTCAACCGACTCCGATTCATTAACCCCGGGCAGATTCTGAAGCGGAAATACCGGCTCGGAAACAACGAACCGGAGAGCAGAAACCAATGCGATGAATACAAAAACCAAAGCAGATGAAAACCGCCTATTCCGCAACACCCAACCGCAAAGAAAAACAACCAGTCCAACGCAAAAAAACACCCCGGTATTCATCGGAACAACAGCCCCGGCCAGCATTCCGGAAACCACGCTTAGAGCAATACCGACTGCCGGCCGCCGCACAAAGCTTCCAGCAATCCCCTCCATTGATGCGTCTTCCCCTCTTTAATCTGCCGACACCGGCGAATTTCCCCGCTATTGATTCGGTTTGAGCATCTCCCCAATATCCTGATCAGGAACCTCAAGCTGCGGCGAGACCCCTTCCTTCGACTGCTCATCCATCGTTTTAGCAACTTTTTCGAGCCACTTCCTGAACTCTTCACCGCCAACCCGGTCGGCAAACGCCTGAAACGAACGGTTTTCACGAATGGGATCCATTTGCGGATCCTGAACCCAGCCCACAACGATATTCTGCCCGAACAGATGCGCGGCCCGTCCCAGCGTCTGCACGGTCTCTTCACCGTTACCCAGCTGGGCGTTGCAGATGGCGATATTTTTATAATAGCGCTGATCGCGGTAGTTGATTTCCCGGAGCTGCTCCAGACAGGTCAGCGCATTTTCATATTCCCCGATTTCCATGTAGGCCGCGGCCTTCTGTTCCAAGGCCTCTTTATCTTTCGGCTTGTCTTTCAGAACACGGTCATAGGCTTCGATTGAGTCAGCATATTGCTCCAATTGAAACAACGCGTGCGCCAAATGCCGCTGAACATCGGCATCGTAGAAATTCTGTTCAAAATACCAGTTCGCCATAAAACTGACCGCCTTCGCGTCCCCATAGGCATCCAGCGACTGGATCAGCATTTTCTGCAGATCCTGCCGGGACGGATCAACACTTAGCGCCCGGACATAGGCATTAATTGAAGCTGCATATTCCTGTTTCGAATAATACAGCAAACCCAGCCGCTCCAACGCACCCAGATGGCCGGAATCAATTTTCAGCGCTTCGTTACACCGTTCGATCGCCAAGTCATAATTATTTCGTTTCAGCAACGTATCGGCCGATCGCATGAGCCGCTCGGCATTGCCCCATTTTTCAATGCGCTCTGCAAACTGCATCCGCGACTCATCGCTTTCAATATTAAACTGTTCAACTGAAACAAGAGACGCAGACTGTAGCGGCAGCATCGAGATCTGCTGTTCCGCGTCCCACTCCTTCTGCTCATAAAGGCCGATGGCCTTCCACAGAATGACGAAGAAAATAGCCAGCAGCATGATGGTGATCACCGATTTCAGAATAGCCAGCAAAGCGGCCCGTTCGCGCGGATCATAATTTTCCTTCCGCTTTCCGGTTACAGCCTGATGCCGCCCCGTCCGGCTGACCCGCCGGTGATCATGCCGCGAATTCTGGTGATACAGCGGTGCTTCCGAGGGAGCGCCGGCATAAAAATCATTCTCGGCACTTAAATTGTCTAAACCGGCGGACGGTCCGCGGCGGATCGTTTTTTTTGGATCGTTTTTTTTCATAGGCTTCTGCGGCAACCCTCGGGTTTACCTAATTATTCTCAAAACAAAGGGGTTGAAGTATTATTCGCGGAGCGGTATGTGTCAAGTGTTGCTCCATTAAGGCGCAAATTAATCAACAGGCAAAAAATGACCGGGTTTATAACATTATTCGCTTCTGCACTGCTGCTCATCGGGATTCCGCTCGGCATTCTCGCACTCATCAACGGCTTACGGAAAAATCAGCCGGGATGTTCGGGCAGCCACGATTGCGTCGTATACAAAGGCGAAAAAGTACAGTGTCCCTCCTGCGAACTGCGCGAATTTAAGGCGGAAATCGCCGCGCAGCAAAAGCGTTAAACCGCCCGGCAGTCCGAACACGTGCCGAAAACCACGATCCGGTGCGTCCGCTCCTCAAACTTTTTATCTTTGCAGGCCTTCGAAATCAGCGCCATAAGCTGATCGTCCGAAAACTCGATAAACTGCCCGCACTTATCGCAAATCATATGCTCATGGTGAGGATGGTTAAACGTGTGCTCATAATGGGCGTGAACATCCGTATCCCGAATCACCCGAACCAGCCCCGCCTCTTCCATTAAAGCCAGCGTACGATAAACCGTCCCCCGGCTCACATGGTTCAACCCGCTCGAAAGCTCGGCGGCGAGATCGTCCGCGCAAAAATGGTCATGCCGCGAAAAAACCTGTGTCAGCACGATTTTCCGCGCCTGCGTCACCCGGGCATCTTTCTTTTTCAAAAAATCGACAAACAGCGGCCAGGCCTCTTCCACCGACTGTCGGACTTCCTCGGGTAATTTCTGCTCATCCATGCTCATATTTTTGCCCAAATCCTTTTTGAATTGAATCTATATATAAACATGTTTATGGCGCACAATTGAGGGTGTAATCAAGATTTTTGCTGGTATATTGCTCCGATTTACGCGAGAAAGCGTCTATTAACTAAACGAAGGAGTAAGAAACATGGCATATGTAATTTCAAGTGAGTGCATTTCCTGCGGCGCATGTGAGTCCACCTGCCCGGTAGAAGCAATCAGCCAGGGCGACGATCAGTTTGTTATCGACGCAAACGCCTGCACCGATTGCGGAGCCTGCGCGGATTCCTGCCCGGTTGATGCCATTTCCGCCGGCTAAACCTTCAGCAGGCGCAGATGGAAAAGCGGCCCTTTCCGGTCGCTTTTTTTTGCGTTAATTCACTGCAACCATCAGCAACCGGATATCGCAGGGTTCCATCCGGATTTGCAGCTGCTCCGGCCGGTAATCAATCAGGTCGGCGACTTTAAACGGTTTTCCTTTCGGCGGCAGAATATTCACCACGCGGATTCCGTTGCTGAAATTATTCAGCATCAGCAAAACTTTTCCCGGCTCATCCGACACCGCCTGTATCACGGAAACACCGAACGCATCTTTTCCTCTGCCGTCTTTAATTTCAAAAGGAACGGGATTTGCGGTTGCCAGCGGCGTCAGTTTTTCTCTCAGCACTGGCAGCATTTCAAACGGATTCCCCATCGGAACCGCCGCATACGGCGCATCAATTTCCCCGACATTACGATCAAGCCCCAACTCGGTCTTTATAAAACTGCGTTCCGCATCGAAAACAACCGCTTTGCCGGAAAAGCTTTTCAGCTGCGCCAGACTGTCATCTAAAATATACGGCGTCGGCGGAACCAATACGGTCTGTGTTTCGGCATCCAGTTTTGCGATTTCCGAAGGCGTCGTAAAACCGACCGAAAGGTTCAGCAGTTTCAGCGCCTCATAAATCGACTGTAATCCGGCGGTATAATTTTCATCCTGAATGGCGGCCTCTTCACAATAATAAATCATGAAATCGCGCTTTTTCGGAATCAGCTTAACGATCTGCGGAGCAAAGGCATTCAGCTCTTTCATCGTCCGGCTGTATTGATCCACCGCAGTCGGCTGTGTCGGCAACTCACCGATGTAATCCGCCGATTCCCGGAGCGCCCCGTCTTCGCCCCGTCCCCACAGCCACGGGTTAATGGCACTCATTCCGTGGGTAAAGGCCATCCACAAAGCGGAGCGGACATATTCACGTTTCAGCGCAAAATGGCGCCAACTGACCGTTCCGAAACCGTGCCATTCCGAATCATAAAACGCTTTATCCGGACAGAGAGATTTTGAGAAATCGAGAAACATCACCTGTTCCGACCACTCATAGGCAAAGCGGGTCTGCCAGCCGGTTTCCGGTTCAAGCCCCTCTTCGTGAGCACGGTAGAATTCTGCCCCGGCGGGCGCACAGCGCAGATCCGCGCCCATAACCTCCTGCAGTTTGGTGAGGTATTCCATATCCATCCCGCCGTCGCGCTGGCTGGTTGAAAGGCTGTATCCGAGCACCTTGATGGATACCGGCGCATTACGACCGCCGTCATTCTTCTGCGCCTCGGTTTTCAGGAACGTAAACCACTCATTCACCCGATCGTGATTAAACCGGATCCAGTCATACCAGACCGGCGTACCGCGCAAACGCGGATCAATCTGACGACCGGAAGGCGGCGTTTCATGAAACAAAACTTCCTCCCATTTTTTATGCGCCGTGCCGTAAACCGCGTTCAATTTATCGATGGAGCCGTATTTCTTTTCGAGCTGTCGATGGAATTTTTCCATCGTGTAATCGGACAGGCCGTTCTCCGCTTTCCAGCCATTCCGGGCTGTTGCGAAATGGGGTTCATTGGCCAGCAGGTGGACCATCGGCACATCGCCGCAGGCTTCGCTGTATCCCGGCAAAAACCCGCTGTAAAGTTTCTGCATTCCATCGCGGACAATCGGGCTGTCGATATCGTACTCCACAAAATTTCGTCCACCGTACAGCACTTCCGGATGTTTCTTTTTCATCCAGCCCGGCACATTGTGGCCGGTCAGAAAAACAAAAGGGCGCATTCCCATTTCGCGCTGTTTCTGCAGCGACTCAATACTGCTCTGAAGATGGCTACCCGGACTTCCGTCTTCGTGCATGTGCGTCTGCTGCAAATAGCCCCCGCCCAGCCGCCCGAAACTGTTCAGGGCAAATTCTTCGCGGGGCGTCCAAACCAGCGAACTCGGAAAAACAACCCGCCCGTCGATTTCATAATAGCCGTTACGCAACACCATTTTCCCGCTATCGAGCTCCGGCGGCGCGGCCCGCCTGATTTTGCGGTCGAGCTGCATTTTCAGATCCGCCATCGCAAAGTCGGCGATTTCGAGGCAGGCCTTCAATTCATTCTGCGGCAGCTGCTCCGTGTGAACCGGGTCGATTTTCGGATACGGCCAATAACCCTTAAAAATTTTAACCACCCGATCCATGTGGTCATAGTCGTGCTGCGCAGCAACCTGAAACAGAGAAATCACCTGATAGGAAACTTCGGCGTAATCGGCCGTTATATTTTTCCGCCGCGCCGTCCGAATCAGTTCAGCCAGTTTTGCCTTTTGAAATTCAACCTGCTTTTGCAACGATTTCCACTCCGCATCCGACGCAAAGGTTACGCGCGGAAGCACCGTTCCCCCTGCGGTCAACAGGGCGATAAACTGTCGTCTTTTCTGATTCATCATTCGACCCGATCCTGCTAGCGGGCGGTAAACCCGATTTCGCCCTTTAAGTCGCCGGCCTGCGCTTTCAGCACAACGGCGCCGTCAGCTTTCCCAACACGCACCAACGCCGATCCAATCCCCGTATCGATTTCAACGCCGCCGACATTCATTACCTCAGCATCCCCGCTAATTGCGAGATCGACCGCGCCATTCACCGATGGCACCACCGTTCCGTTTTCATCGACCGCCTGAACATGAACAAACACCACATCATTGCAGTCGGCTTCGGGCGCAACGCCGCATTCATCGAGCACCAGTTTCAGTTCAACCGGATCGCCCGGTGTTTTCACCGTATCTTCGGCGGCGATTTCACCCTTAATAAAACCGACCGCTTTCAGCGTTCCGGCCGTAAATTTTTCCAGCTTAAACGTAAACGGCGGATGTCCGAGGTTCTCTGTATTTGCCCCGCTGTCCGGTTTTTGCCGCGCGATCAATTTATCGTTCAAATAGAGCTCAATTTCGTCGCAGTTACTGAACACCGTTACATCCGTCGCCGACTCCGGCGTCCACCAGCTGGCGATCTTCAAAACAACACCGGCGGAAACATCGCGCTGGCTTTGATAAAAATAGAACCCGAATTTCGGAACGCGGAAAAGATCGACCACCCCGGAATACTCAATATCCTGCGCATACCCGCGGTTGTAATCATTAAACACCCAGTACCCGTCGCCGAAAGCATAGGTGCCGAGGTTGTCGTTGTGCGATTCCTGAAGATTGCGAGCCTGCTGAAGCAGCCGTTTTTCGCCATAGCTGCGCGTTTGGCGGCTGCTGGTTTCGTAGCGGCGGGTTTTATCCAGCTTATCCTGATTCAACCCGGCATTCGTGGAATAATATTCCCAGTCGCCGTACTCCGAAACAAAGTACGGCTTATCGAGATTCGGATGAAATCCGTGCAGGATTCGGTGCTGCCGCGCCTGCAGGAAAATATCCCAGGCGTGGTCAATCCATCCGGCGGAAAACGTATTCGGACCGGGGTACTCTGCATGCGCAATTCGGTGCAGTTCCTCGATGAAATAATCCGGCATATTCCGCGTTTCGTTCAACGAAACCTCCCATGCCAGCACCGACGGATGATTGCGGTCACGCCGCACCAGCTCGCGCGAAGAACGGTAGCAATACTCACGGAAGCGATCATCATCGAGGTAATACTGCCACCCCATACTCGCATCGAGCGTGAAGAGACCCAGCTCATCGCAGGCGTCCATAAAAGCAGGCGAATGCGGATAATGCGAAAGGCGGACACTGTTAAAACCGGCATCCTTCATTTTCTTTGCATCCCGATACTGCGCATTATCGGAAAGCGCATAACCGATGAATGGATAATCCTGATGGCGGTTCGCGCCGCGCAGGAACATTTTCTTTCCGTTCACATAAAGTTCGTGGCCGTTGCGGAACTCAATTTTACGAATACCGAACCGCGTGGTTTCCGCATCAACCTGTTTCCCGTCAACCAGCAGTGTAGTTTTCAGCGTGTGCAGGTTCGGCGTATCCGGCGACCAAAGCGGGGCATTTTCCATCTGCAAAATGTCATTCAGTTCAGCGTCTTTTCCAGGGGCAATTTCGACGGGATCGGAAACCTTTTCTGCAACAACCTTTCCATTCTGCAAAACCTGATGCTGTAACAGAACCGTTTGGGCGGAATCGTTTTCATTCACTACGTGCGTTTTCACACTGACCGTTGACTGCTCCTCTGAAACCTGCGGGAATGTAATAAAGATTCCGCCGCCCGCTGTTTTATCGGCCAGCACCGGGTGCGAAATATAAACCTTCTCTTTCACGGTGAGGTGCACGTTCCGATAGAGGCCGCTGTACATGCAGAAATCAAGAATCTTAACCGGCTTCGGCCCGGTCAGCGGATTATCGCGGCTATCCAGCCGGATCGCCACTTCGTTTTTCCCCGGCTTCACAAAATCGGTCAAATCAGCCACCACCGGCAAATAACCGCCCGCCCGCTCTTTTGCCAGCTTGCCGTTCACCCAAATCTTGGACTGACTCATCGCGCCTTCGAGCGTCAGCCAGATTTTTTTACCGGCAAATGCGACCGGAACATCCACTGTTTTTCGGTACCAGCAAACCCCCTGCCATTGGTTCGAAATCACCAGCGGTTCGAGATAAGCCGAATGCGGCAGGGAAACCGTTTCCCACGCGGAGTCATCCGCATCCACAAACGATGCTTCTGCCGAAGCTTCATCCAGCCGTTTAAAACGCCAGTCGCCATTCAGGTTAATCCGACCGTTCCGATCTGTTTCACCGCTGGCCAGCGTGAGCGTAAAAGCCAGTGCTAAAAGGGTTCGTATAATCATCTTCATGCTGTTTCCTGTTTTAATCGAGCGCCTTAAATTTCAGGGTCTGTTCCGCCAGTCCTTCGGCCTGCGCCGATAATTTAACCGCACCCTGCCCGGCCTTCAGAATGACCAACACAGAGCCTTCAAAAAACGGGCGGCTTTTCCGGTTCCGAAAATCGCCGTCAAACATCGTATCCCCGTTTTCGAGCGCAATGATCGCCGCGCCTTCCGCCTTAAACCGCACTTCCCGGTGATCGTCACAAAGCAGCGTTCCGTTTTCATCGCGAAGAAATATTTCTACCTGCAAAATAACGCCCGGCTCAACTGTACGTTTGACGGGTTTAAGCTCCAGACAAGCCGGTTCGCCGGGCGTTTTCAGTTCATATTCGCAAACCGTCTTCCCGCCGTTTTTACCGACCGCTTTCAACGCACCGGGCTCATAGTTCACATCCGCCCAATTCATAATCCAGTTCGGCTGATCGGCCCGTTTTTTAACACCGATCAATTTACCGTTTAAATAAAGCTCAACCGCTTCGCAGTTGGAATACGTCACTAAATCGACCGCTGTTCCCGGCGCCGCTTTCCACTGCCCTTTAAGCAGCGGCCAGCGCCAGTTATTCATCCCGGAAAAATCGCCGATCTCTTTTTCATAAACCGAAATATGCACCGTCGGTTTGTCCGACCAAAACGCCTTATATAAATACGCCTCCTCTTTCGGCATCCCGGAAATATCCAGCAACCCACTGGTTGAACCGTTTCGAGGCCAACTGCCCTGCCCCACTTCGCCCAGATAGTTAATACCCGCCCAAAGAAACAGCCCCATATTGGAATCATTTTCGAGCACATCCATCCACGGACTGCGCTCAATCAGTGCATGCCGCGTTTCCTCTTCGCTGCTGAAATAGCGGTAACTTTCCGTGCTGACATAAGGCTTACCCGGCGCGCATTCATGAATCCGGCGGCACCACTGTTCGCCATAATTCAGCGCAATCAAATCCATGTACGAACAGGACTTAATAATATCCGCCGCCTTTTCATCCGCCGGTTTATCCAACCCGCGCTCCATGCCGGAAACCACCGGCCGGGTTGGATCAACCGAACGGACAAAACTGCAATATTCCCGCAAACCCTGATTTTGCTCCGCCGAACCCGACGGATGATTTTCATTTCCCACACTCCAAATCACCACCGAAGGGTGATTGCGGTCGCGGCGGATCGTCTGCCGAAAATTTTTCTGCCACTCATTGCGGAACATCGGGTTCGTGAATTCCCCCCAATAGGACCACTTGTCCACAAACTCGTCCATCACCAGAAAACCCAGTTCATCGCACAGATCCATAAATTCCGGCGCCATTGGATTGTGTGCCGTACGGATCGCATTGCACCCGATCTCTTTCAGTTTCAGCAACCGCCGCTCCCAGACTTCAGCCGGAACTGCCGCCCCCAATGAACCGGCTTCGTGATGCAGACAGACGCCCTTCATCTTCACGCCTTTCCCGTTCAGAAAAAATCCATTGTCTGCGTCGAATTCAATCGAGCGGATACCGAATGTGCTTTCATATTCATCCGCCGTTTTTCCGTTCACTTTAATTCGACTCACGACCCGATAAATTGAAGGCGATTCCAACGACCAAAGTTCCGGATTGAATACCGGCAGATGCTGTTCAACCGATGTCGGTCGCATCCGTTCCGCATTCACGGCGGATGTTTCGAGTGCAACCTGTTTTCCATCCGGATTCAGGATTTCGGTTTCTAAAATGAACGCAGTTGCTTCGCCGTAATTTTCAATTTCCGTTTGAATGGAAACCAGCGCGCGTTTTTCTGAAACCTCCGGCGTGGTAATGGAAGTGCCCCAGTTTTGAATGTGTAGCGGCGAAGTTTTCGTCAGCCACACATGCCGGTAAATGCCCGAACCGGAATACCAGCGGCTGATCGGGTGGCCCGTGCATTCCACTTTGACAACCACCGTATTCGTTTCGCCCGGAACAACCATTTTCGAAATATCGTGGTAAAAACTGGTATACCCGTCGTACTGCGTTCCGAGCAGATAGCCGTTAATCCAAACCGTCGCATCGCGGTAAATTCCGTCGAACTGGATTTCAATGTGCTTCCCGGCATCTTCCTTCGGCAGCAGAAAATCTTTCCTATACCACCCGATACCGCCCGGGAAAAAACCGTTGTAACCGGAATGTTCCGGTTTGCGTTCCTGCTCAATCGCCCAGTCGTGCGGCAAATCCAAAACTCGCCAATCGCACTCATCGAACTCCGGCTTGTACACATGCACAATATCCTTTGCCCGCGTCCCCTCCGGCACTTCGACTTCAATATCGCCTAAATGAAATTTCCACCCGGCATCAAAACTGACCCGTTCGCGCCCGGCACCGGCTGATAAAGCCAAACCCAATAGCAACCCGCAACTAACAATTAAACTACGCATACTCCGTACCTTCCTTCAAAGTAGGACAAGCGTCTCGCTTGTCACATGTGCAATGCCGAGCCAGCCGAGACAAGCGGGACGCTTGTCCTACTTTACGGCAAATAACGGGACTTATTTAACCGGACTTCCCGCATACGGATACGCATCGGTTTTCGTGCTTTCGCGCTGAAGAATTTTTTTCATGGTTTCGAGGGTTTCCGGAAACTGCGAGGCGACGTTGTTTTCTTCGTACAGATCTTCTTCCAGATTATAGAGCTCTGTTTTTCCGTTCGCGCCGTAACGAACTGCTTTCCATTTTCCCATCCGTGCGGCCTGTTTAAATTCAGTTGATTTCGGCGCTTCAACAATTTCCCAATAGATAAAATCGTGCTTCTGCTGTTCTTTACCGAACACTTCGGGCAGGAAGGAAATACCGTCAGTCTGCTCCGGCACTTTAATCCCGGCAATCTCAGCCAACGTCGGCATCACGTCATACTGAACAGCGATATGGCTGCTTACTTTTCCTGCCACGGTTTTTCCGGGCCAGTACACAATGCCCGGCACGCGGACACCGCCTTCATACATATCGCGCTTGTATCCTTTCAGGCCGTTGGAGCTGTTGAAGAAAAAGTGGTCATGATGATTTTCAGCGTGTGGGCCGTTATCGCTGGTTAAAAGAAAAAAGGTGTTATTCAGTTCGCCCATTTTTTCCAGCTTATCGATCAGCCGTTTAATCTGCTGATCGAGCATGGTTATGCGCGAGGCATGGCGGCGTTCAATTTCGGGCCAGCGGTATCCGTCGCGCATTTCATCTTTATAGTTTTCGGTTTCGCTCAGGAAAAACTCGTGCGCGTGCGGGCTGCGGTAGGACATAAACAGAAAGAGCGGTTTTTCGGGATTATACTGTTCATCCAGATAGTCCACAATAATGTCGGTGCGAAATTCATCGAGGCAGCTGTGTTTAGTGTAGTCGTGGAAAATTTCCTTTTCGCGTCCGTTCACCAGATGATAGCGCTCATCAAACACACCGCCTTCAGCTTTTTCCCCCCACTGTTCCTGCACGGCGAAATCAAAACCGCGCCCGTGCGCCCACGTTGAAACATCCTGCGGAATACCCAGATGCCACTTGCCGACAAACGCGGTTTGATATCCCGCGCCTTTCAGCATTTCGGCCAGTGTCACATCCTTCTTATTCAAAGCCAACCGCGTCCATTTCCCGTCATCATATCCCTGATTTCCACGTATGCGCGCTTTACCCGCGTGAATGCCGGTCATCAAAACACCGCGCGATGGTGAACAGACCGAACACCCTGCATAAAAATCGGTAAACCGGACGCCCTTTTCCGCCAGCCCATCAATGGTCGGAGTCTTGATAATTTCCTGCCCGTAACATCCGAGTTCGCCGTAACCGAGGTCGTCAGCCAGCAGAATCACAATATTGGGTTTCTTTTCTGCAACCGCTGAAAAAGCGGAAGCAGTCAGCAAAACTAAAGCGACCCATTTATTAAACTTCATCATCAGCTCCTTTTCTTAATCACTAAAATTCCACGCTTTGAAATGCGACGGCGTACGCGCGCTTTCGATCAACGCGGTCAGTTCTTTGACTTTTTCCGGATATTTATCGGCAAGATTGTTTTTTTCGCCGGGGTCCTTCATCAAATCATACAGCTCCAGTTTTGCCGACGGGTCTTTTCCGAGGTTGTAAATGACACCCTTCCATTTACCCTGCCGGATTGCCTTGCGCCCGCCGCGCGGGGTGAATTCCCAGTAAAGATATTCGTGCGTTTTCTGCCCCGGTTTGCCGAGCATCGCCGGGAGATAGGAAATACCGTCCACGTTGCCCGGAAGCGGCGTATCGGTTAATTCGGCGACGGTCGGCAGAAAATCCCAAAAGGCGGAAATGTGTTCATTCACTGAACCGGCCTTTATTTTACCCGGCCACACCGCAATCATCGGCACGTGGATTCCGCCTTCGTAAAGGTCGCGTTTATAGCCCGAAAAATCGCCATTCGAATTAAAGTAATCCGGATCAGCACCGCCCTCTTCGTGCGCGCCGTTATCGGACGAGAAAATAATCAGCGTATCGTCGGCAATGCCCAGTTTTTCCAGTTCAGCCGAAACCGCGCCCACATAGTCATCCAGAATGTTCACCATCGCCGCGAACGCTGCATGCCCTTCCGGCTGATCGATGTAATACCCCTCGTTGTAACTTTTTTCCGGCAGAAATTTCCCCCGGAATTTTTCCATGTATTCATCGGGAGCAATCATGTCGGCGTGCGGCTGCACCAGCGCGTAGTAACAGAAGAACGGTCGATCTCTATTTTCACGAATGAAATTCAGGGTCTCTTTATGGATAAAGTCGGGCGCATAATCGGTGGAAAACGAGGAGACGTTGCCCCACAGAAATTCACGCTCATTATCGCGCCACAGCCACGCGGGATAGTAACAGTGCGCCATGCGCTGGCAGTTGTAACCGTAAAAACGATCGAACCCCATTTTACCCGGATCGCTCGCCGATCCCGCCATACCGAGGCCCCACTTGCCGAAAATACCCGTTACATATCCGGCCTTCTTAAAATGGTGCGCCACGGTGTACGTATCCGCCGGCATCGGCTGCTGGCCTTCCGGTTTCAGCTCTGCATTCCCGCGAACGGCGGCATGTCCCATATGCATCCCCGTCAACAGTGCGCAGCGCGACGGCGCGCAGACGGTGCTGCCCGAATAGTGGTTAACAAATTTCATCCCGTGTTTTGCCAGCGCATCGATATGCGGCGTTTCAAATTTATTCTGACCGT
>QKFE01000030.1 GCA_003252225.1 Kiritimatiellales bacterium
GATCAATTTCGTGATGCTTACCGCTCAAAGAAGATCGAACGAACAACTGGCGGAAGCGGCCGTGATGACGTCGGAAATGAAATTCCAGAATCTGGCGAAAATGGTCGGCGGGCGCTACCGCAACATTCAGGGAGAAATGCCGGTGCGGAATGAGCTGAATCAGGATATCGGCGACGTAATCGACCTGCTGGATGATGAGGAGATGGAATGGTGATTAGAAAACTGCTTCAGTTCGCGGCCCTTTTTGCCTGCCTTTTCACTGTATTCGGACAGGAGGAAACGCTGCACACCTTTGCCAATGCAGACGGAAAAACCCTGCAGGATCGCATTGTTAAATATGATTTTGAAAAGGAGCAGGTTACGCTCGAAAAAAACGGGAGCGTCCCGCTCTCTACGTTCTGCGAAGCCGACCGGAAATATATCCTCCACTGGAATCAGATTCAGGGGTTCACCTCAACGATGCGCTTCAAAATGGACGTTGAAAAAAAGAGCTGGGCGCGCATGAACCATAACCAGAACATCACACCCTATTATATGGATGCGATCAAAATTCCCGGCAAAAAGACCCTCTCCCACAACGTGCTGATGCTGGAAGAATATCAGGAAACCACCTCCCTTTTCTTTGAAGCCGAGGGATACATCCTCAAACTGAAAAACCAGAATTTTTTCCCGGTTGAAAATATCACCGTCGAAAGCAAAGTTTTCTATGAACAGGAATATTACGCCATCTCGGACGGCATGTTCGCCTCAACGGAAAAAACCTACGAAGACACCTCCGTCACCAACCTGATGCGGTTCAGCTCCGAAATTATCCCCCTTATTGTTCCGCGCGAAGAGGTGCTCGCCTATTCCGACTGCGCCATCACCGTCGAACACCAGCTTGACCGGACAGCCATGACCTCCACAACCACCGTCGAAACCGGCGGCGGCGAAGAAGGCGAAGAGGGCGAAGGCAGTGAAGGAATGACCGAAGCCGAGGAGATCGTTGAAGGTTTCGGCGAATGGGATGACCACGGACGGCGGCGCAAAGGCAAGGTTTTAGGGGTCTGGTTCCGCGTCGGCATCGAAGGACTCGACGGTAAGATGATCTGGCGGGAAATCACGCAGCCCTCCTCGCTCGCGGAAAAAATCACATGGGAAAGCGGGTTCAGCGAAACCGGCGAATCCACAGAACCGGCCGGGTCAGCATCCTCCACCAATGAAACAACCTCGGCCGAATCCTGAAATATTTCAACCGGCGGTTTCATCGAAACCGCCCTACCCGCTCCGGAAGCTGCATTCCGTAAACCGAATTGAAGATTACGACCAGATTGGAAAAAACCATCCCGACCGCGCAGTATTTCGGCGACAGCCACCCCGCCCCGGCCAGCAACATTCCGACGATGTTGTATAAAAAGGCCCAGCCGTAATTGAGCCGTATTTTGTGCCGCACCTTCCGCTGCATAAACGGCAGATCGCGCAGCCGCCCGATTTCCGGAACCATAAAAACACCGTCGGCGCTCATTTTGGCGGGGATCTGTCCGGAAAAAACAGCCAGCCCGAAATCGGCGGCGGCCAGCGCCTGCGCATCGTTAATGCCGTCGCCCACCATCATCACGGAATATCCCCGCTTTTGCAGTTCGGCGATTTCGCGCTGCTTATCCCCGCTGCTCATTTCGCCGAACCAGTTTTCAATTCCGAGTTCACCGGCCACCTGCGCAACAACCTGCTTCCGGTCGCCGGAAAAAATATACGGCACCACCCCGCTGTTTTTCAGATCGGCAACCAGTTGCGTCGATTCCCCCCGAACCGTATCCCGCAATCCGACGATACAGAAGCAGGCGTCCGCATCGCCGAACATCACAATAGTCGACTCTTTCAGATCGGGCGGAATTCCGACGTTCGGGAAGAGATCCGCGCTGCCGGCCAGATAGTATTTCCCGTCCACTTTTGCCGAAACCACGGTTCGGGCAATCGTCCGTTCCTCCACAGGTTTCGGGGTTCCGACCTGTGTCAGCGCGCGCGCGATGGGGTGCTCAATTCCGTTTTCGAGCGATGCAAGGATATCGAGTTTGTCCTGCCCTTTTTCCGCCATCCAGACAATTTTATGCACTTCCGGCGCGCCGCGCGTGAGTGTTCCGGTTTTGTCAAAAACCGCCGCCGCCGGTTTCAGCGCCAATACCGCGCCGTTGAAAATCTGAATCCCCAGACTGCGCACCTTTTCAATCGCCGATGTCAGCACCAGCGGCTCTGCAATCCCGAAGGCGCACGGGCAGGCCACAATCAAAACGCTGAGCATCCGGATAATCGCATCACTTCGGTCAACCCACAACAGATTGCCCAACAGCACCACCAGCGCAACGACGACCACAACCGGAACAAATACCTGACTGATTTTATCGCCGAACGACAGCTGTTCTTTCCGCGTATTGAAGGCTTCGATGGTGCTTTCGACGATTTTTTTGATGAGGTTGCTTTTACCGGAAGCAGGCACCGAAAGCCGTGCCTCAGCTGAAAGCAGTTTCGCCCCGGCGCCGATATAATGCCCCTGTTCCAGCGAAACACCGTGCGATTCGCCGGTAATCAGGCTGAAGTCAAATTCCGCCGGAACCAGCAGGATTCCGTCGGTTGGAACAAATTCGCCCTGCATCACCCGGAATTCCTGCCCGGCTTCGAGCGCTTCGACGTCCATATAATCGTCCATTCCGGTTCGCGCTTTTTTCGGCAGCTGCCACGAAAGCGAACGAACGCGGCGACTCAGTTTTTTATAAAACGAGCCCGAAATCAGATTCCCCGTTTCAATCAGCATCAGCAGCAGTGTGACCACATCGAAATAAAGGTGGGCGAAATCGCCGGTGAGCATGGAATAGACGGAATAAACCCACGCCGCGCTGGTTGAGAGCACCACTAAACTTTCCATCCGAAACTGGCGGGTGATGATCTGCCGGAAGCCCATTTTCATCGTGGTTTTGGCGGCATAAAACGGAACCAGCGTACCGAACACCGCCAGCAGTACGGAACAGACCAGCTGCATCGCAAACGGCACATCCCAGCTTTCGGCCGAATACACAACGAACGAAATCATCATGTTGTTCAGCGCGAAAAACCAACCGGCGCCGAAGCGGAAATAGTCGAAGCCGTCGCGCTTTGCATCTTCGCCTTCGTAATATTTGTACCCGAGTTTTTCGACGCTCGCGTGAATATCGTCTTTGCCGATTTTCATCGGGTCAAACGTCAGCGTACAGGTTTCGGCGATAAAGTTGAGGTTAACGTTTCCGACACCGTTCAGTTTCCCGAGGCTGTTGTGCACCAGCCACGAACAGGCCGGACAGACCATTCCGCCGACGAGAAAACAGAGCTCCTGCCCGTTTTCAATTTCGGCCTCTTTCGAGTCGATCTCCTCCCCGCCGGGAAAAACGCCTTCGAGCAATTGCTGAATACGCTCGTCGCGCGCCGCGCCTTCCAGCCCCATTTTGCCGATAATGGTGTGTACCGCCGCGCAGCCCGGACAGCAGAAATCACCCCCGCCCCCCGGAACGCGCCGATTACAGACTATACAATGTTCAGCCATCGAAAAATTGGAGGGACGACCTCCGTGTCGTCCTTAGGACGGAACAGAACCTGTCCCTCCATCGGGCATTAACTTCAAAACGAAAAGCACACAGTAAATCACACCGGCCAGCAGACAGACCCACGGGAACGCTTTTTCAAAACGCGCGCCCCATTTTTTATCCACCAGCCGCCCGAGCGAAATACCCAGCTGCATAAAAAAGGTCTGCGTCACCACAAAAGCAAACATGAATCCGCCGCCTTTCAGCCAGCTTCCGGTTCCGACCGCCATGGCGAACGCGGCATACAGCATCCCGCACGGAATGAGCGATGTGCACACGCCACCAACCGTCAATTTGCCCAAACCGCCGCTGAAAAATTTCGACAGCCAGCTGCTTTTCGCCGCCTTCAGCCCTTTTTTACGGAAGGCGTAAAACGCAATGAACAGCATCATCACGCCCGGAAAAAGGAGGGATAAAAGCGCGCCGCGCAGCGGATGCTGACCGGTTTGGCAGCAGTAATGCGCCGGGCCGATATTGATAAATTCGCCGAACGCGCCGAACAGAAAACCGGCCAGTGTGTACCCGGCAATCCGCCCGAGATTGAACAGCGAAAGCGCCTTCAGGCTTTTTTCTCGGTGCAGGGCGCAGACTGAAACATGCAGCGGCCCGCACATCGCGTAACAGTGCGGAATGGCAAACCAGCCCACAGTTGAACCGGCGATTATGGCGGCAATCAGCTCGTTCATAATTGTGTAATACCCTATCACCGTTCCCGGGCAATGCAATGCCCCGCCGCGAAGAATATCGGTTATTTACAGGGGAAAGGTGAAACCGACCGGGAAAACGAGCTGTTTCCGCTCCCGATGGAAATACTGAAACCGCTTGAGCGGGAATAACCGGAAAGGCTGCCGGGCGCAGAATAGTATTGATTGTACGGCACCGGACGGGCGCAGGAATTCGGGCGAACCGGCGGACAGTCAAAGTAGGAATAGGTGATATAACGCGAACGCCGCCACTGCTCTTCCAGTTCCCGCGCCGCCTTTTCCGCCTCCAGTTTTTCCTTCCGGAGCTGCGCCTGTTCGGTGGCCAGTTCCAACCGACGCCGTTCAATTTCCAGCCGCTGCTGCTCCCGTTTTGCAATCAGCTGCTCGCGTTCAAGCGGCGTCATCCAGGCATCTTCGAATTTCACCAGCCCTTTGGCCTGCTGCGCCAGTTCGAAGGTTTCGCGCTCTATCCGCAGTTTTTCCAGCCGGGCCTGCCGTTCGGCATATTCCTTCAGCCCCGTTTCGACTTTCGCCCGCTGTTCCGCGGTTAACGAATCCGGAACCAACGCGTCGAAGCGGATCTGACAACCGCCGCCGTCGTGAGCAATCAGCATCTGCACCGGATCGGAAGAAATAATGGTTACGTTCCGGTAAACGGTTCCGTCGCGAAGCGTCAAATCATCGGCATTCGCGGACACCGCGCAAAATACGATCAGAAAAATGAGCCGCTTTTTCATTCAACCACCTCCGGCAATGGAATTTGTACCACAATTGCCCCGTCGCAGCAAGTTTGCGGATTTAACGGTAGCGCCCTTTTTTGGTCTGAATGACCTTCAGTACGTCGTCGTGCCGCTGCCCTTCAATCACATCTTTGAGC
>QKFE01000239.1 GCA_003252225.1 Kiritimatiellales bacterium
ATCCACACCCATGTGCGTACGGTGCATCGACTCCACACACATACGATCGATGCCCTTCGGCTGAACACCGGTTTTTTCCCAGATCTTCTGCTGCTTTTCAGGAGCCAGCTTAAGCGTTTTCAGAACCTCTTCCTGCGAAGTGAATTCACCAAGGAACAGTTCCGCCAGATCTGTCGCAATTTCCTCGCCGGTGCGGTCAACGGTCTGTAGTTCATATTTCTTTGCAATGCGAATCAGCGCTTTGCGGTCAGTAATTTTATAGTCTCCGCCTTTACCTTGTCCAATTGCTTTCAAGCGAAGTACGAGGTGCCGTGCGTGATCTGAGTGGGCCGCACATCCGCCGACTACTTCGCGAAGAAAGTTGCGCGCAACGATCGTGTCTGCATCTGCACCGCAAACACCGAGCGGCGAGCGCGGCGTGATTTTGCACGGCCCCATATGACAGATTTTGCAACAGACGCCTTCGATGCCGAACTTACACTGTGTGCCCTGCTGATCGAAACGGGTGAAACAGGTATCCACCCCCTCGGCTATCGCCTTTCCCAACACCTCGTGCGACGCCCGGTCCGTAACGCGCTCCTGAGGATTTACCGGTTCTCTTGCCATATTATTTTTCTCCCGTTGTTTTAAATTTTTGATTGCCGATTTTCGGGTCTGCGACGCTGTTGGTAGGGACGGTTCGCCGAACCGTCCGCGGCGCTTTCGTCGAAAGCGCCCTACCTTAAAAGGCCAACGCCGTTTGAGTTCCACAAACCAAAATTCAAAAATCTAAAATCAAAATTACTATTCCTAAATTCCCGCTTCGCCGAGCAATTGATCGATCCGCCCGGAAACCGCATTCCCTTCCGGCACGCCCGCAAGGTCTTTTCCTTCTTCTCCAAATTCCGCCAGCTCCAAATCATCGGGAATGCCGATCAGAATATTTGCGCCGATCTCTTTTTTAAGCTGTGCAGCATATTCCGGCAGCTCATCGCGTCGCATCCGGTTAATGATCAGTGCGAGTTTTTTATATCTGATTTCCATCTCGTTCGTGACGTCGTGCAGTCGCTTCAGCGTATCGAGTCCGCGCCGCGACGGGTCGGCGACCATGACGAGCAGATCGACTTCAGTGATGATACGGCGCGAAAGGTTTTCCATTCCCGCTTCGTTATCGAGCACAACAAACGGATACTCATTTGAAATGGTGTTAATTGTCTGTTTGAGTACGTTGTTCGCATAGCAATAGCAGCCCGGGCCTTCCGAGCGCCCCATAGCAATCAGGTCAAAGTCGGAGGCTTCAACGAGACTCTCGGCAATCTTGAGTTCGAGCAGCTGCTGTTTCGACATACCGAGCGCCAACCCTTTGGCTGCCTCTTTACGTGCATCTTCACGAACGCGTCCGATCGTGCTTTCTGCATGCACGCCGAGGTTGCTGTCAAGGCAGCTGTTCGGGTCAGCATCGACAGCCAGCACCGGCTTCCTGCCGCGGGCGATCAGCCTCCGGATAATCATGGCCGAGAGCGTGGTTTTGCCCACTCCGCCTTTGCCGCTGACTGCAATAACGTAACTCATAAATCCTTTTATCCTTCGTTCGGCGAGCGGGTCGGGCCGCAGCCGTCGCTCACACGCGTCAGTTTGGTGCGCGCCTCGCCGAGCTCTTCGAGCGCCTTTTTCAGCGTTTCCGGATCGGCATCGTTTTTCTCCAACTCATCCACCTTTTCTTCCAGTTCTTCAACGGCCGCCATCAGCCGCGCATATTTTTCGTGTTGAATATCCGTCATAAAACAACCCCCTCTTCGAGTTTGCTTAAAATAGATCTGTATTCATCGACAATCGTTTCCGGAACGAGGTCGATCGGTGCAACGCCCTGCCGGTCGGCTTCGCCGAACGCATCGTGGAAAGGAATACAGCCGAGCAGCGGCAGTTCGGGCAACTGCTCTTTGATAAACGCTTCATCTTCGGGCGAGGCCACCTTGTTCGCCACCATCGCCAGTTTACCCAGCCCTATTTCGTGCGCCATGCGGACAATCCGTTTGGCGCAGTCAACAGAACGTCGGCCCGGTTCGACAACAATTACCATCGCATCGACGCCGCGCGCGGTGGCGCGGCCGAGATGCTCGACGCCCGCCTCCATATCCATGATCAGCGCCTCGCTTTTGTGCAGGATGCAGTCGGAAACCAGCGCGCGGATCAGCACGCCTTCGGGGCAGGCACATCCGCCGCCGCCCTGATCCACGGCCCCGAGAATTAACAGGGTATATCCATCACGGTTAAAGCCGTAGCTTCCGGCAATATCAGCCACCGTTGGGTTGAGTGAAAACATCTGGCCGTAGCGTTTCACCTGTGCACCCGTCCGCTCTTCAATCAGTCGAGTCTGCTCCGCGATCGGAATAATCATCGCCTGCTCTTCGGGCGGAATACCGAGCGAACCCGCCAGATTGGCGTCGGGATCTGCATCGATAGCCAAAACGCGACGTTCGTCACGAGTCAACAGCAGTGTCAGCATTGCTGCAAGGGTAGACTTTCCCACCCCGCCTTTTCCTGTAATGGCGATTTTCATTTTTATTTCAACCACGAATAAACACGAATGGACTCGAATCCAATTGAAGGCTCATTCGTGCATATTCGTTCGATTCGTGGTTAGTGTCCTTGTTGATTAAAAGCCGTACCTGGCTTTCATTGTGGCGGATACCTGCTTGACCATCTCAAATACTTTTTCGGCATCGTCCTCATCCATCGAGCCGGTTCCGCAGGAAGGAGTGATGATGGCCTGCTCAACGATGGTCTGTTTATCGATGCCTTTCGATGCAAGATGATCCATCACCTTTTCGAGCTGTTCACAGAGACTTTCACAGGTCTGGTTGCGAATTTCCGGCGAAGTCGGCACAACACCCCATGCGAGCAGTCCGCCGCGCGCAAAGAGTTCTTTCACGGAGTCGGCATACATTGCGATGGTTTCACCAAACTCGAAGGCGTCGAAGTTGACGATATCAACGCCGGCATCCACGAGGATACTCCACTCCGTATTGCCGCAGCAGTGAGTTCCGGCGAGCCCGCCGTCCATGTGCACCGCTTCAACGCATTCATTCAGCGCGGCCACCACTTCGTCGCGGTTGACGGAAACATAGGTTGAACTTCCGAATGCAGACAGAATCGGCTCGTCGATGAAGCAGATAATGTTTTCTGCAAACGGCTTGAATTTCTGAATCTGCCAGCGCGATTTCATGGCCATCGCCTTTACGATCACGTCGCGGAACTCCTCGTTATACCAGAGCGCGCGCTTGTTTTCGTCGACGATCGTCAGCGCAAAACTGATCGGGCCGGTCGTTTGAACCTTCAGCCACGGCAGGCTGGCATTGGTTTCCTGCAACCGCTTTTCGAGGGCGTAGATACCGTGCGAAAACTCTTCGGAGATCGCCATAAACGAGCAATCGCCAGTTCCTTCGTCGGGATCCATCGCCACCATATAGTTTTCATAAAATTCAGCAAACGCGTCGGAATAGTCGCCCGAAGTATCGAAATACATGCGACCTTTTTCTTCATCGATGATTGCGCACGGAATGTTTTCCGAATACTGGATCTCCATCTGCTCCTTCAAACCGAAAGCGGAAAGCTGGGGCCAGATCGGGCAGTCGAGTTTTTCGAGCGAAACGTCGATTGCGTGGTCAACATCCGCGAACGGCATGGAGCCGATTGCGGAACCGAGAAATTTTGTTTTGATCGCCATGATAATTGTCTCCTTTAAATTACACGCTTACCGCGTTTTTCATTGCGTTAATATGATCCGGAGTGGTTCCGCAACATCCGCCGATAATATTGGCACCGGCTTCTACGAGGCCGCCGACCTGCCTGGCCATGTCTTCCGGGCTTTCCGGGAAAGTGTCTACTCCGTTAATGTTTTTCGGCAGACCTGCATTCGCGTGAACGAGGATCGGCGTTTCCGGCGCGGCTCCGCGCATCACCTTCACGATATCGATCATCCGCTCGATTCCGTTGCCGCAGTTTGTGCCGATAATGTCCGCGCCTGCTTCAATCATGGCTTCGGCCGCCATTTCCGGCGAAACACCCATCATTGTGCGGTAGTCGCCCTTGACCGTTTTTTCAAAGGTGAAAGTGGCGATCACTTCCAGCCCGGTATTCTCTTTCGCTGCTTTAACCGCCAGCGATGCTTCTTCGATATCGCTCATGGTTTCGATACAGACCGCATCGGCACCGCCTTTTTCCAGCGCAACAATCTGCTCCTTAAACGCTTCGTAAAGTTCCTCTTCGGTAACATCGCCCATCACCAGCATTTTTCCGGTCGGTCCGACGGAGGCGATCACCCATTTATCGCCTTCGGCTTCCGCCGCCGCTTCCGCAGAGAGACGGGCCGCCGTTTCGTTGATCTCCGCTACACGATCTTTCAGGCCATAGTGTTCGAGTTTGAACGAGGTGCCGCCGAAGGTATCGCTTTCCACCATATCCGCGCCCGCAGCAAAATAGGCCTGTGCGATTTCTTTAACGTCCGCCGGACGTTCCACCGCCCAAAGTTCCGGGCATTCCCCGGTTTTCATTCCTTTTTTCTGAAGAAAGGTTCCCCACGCCCCGTCTGAAATCAGCACCCGCCCGCTTTTTACCGCTTCAACAATCGTTTGTTTGGCCATCTGTCTCTCCTTTTGGTTAAAGCCTGTACACCCGGCAGGATGGAACGACACCAAGCGCCGGTTATAACCAAGCTCTCACAGACGGCAACAATCCGCATAGTCTCATTACAAAGTTAAATATAACGATATTGCTGCTTTTCCTGAGTAACATAGTCACCAATACAAAACTGACAATACGCATCAAAATGCGCATTTAGCTGGAATGGAGAGAAATGAATCAAAAGACCGGATCGGATAATCGGCAGGAATAAACGATAAAAAGTAACAGGATAGTATCGAGTAGCCGAGGGAGGTTGCCCTCCCTAAGCTCTCCCACCACCGGGCATACGGTTCCGTACCACGGCGGTTCCGAATGATCATGCTGTTCTGTTTCCCAGTAACGTTTCGAGCAGATTCACCAGTCCGAGACCGTCGAAATATTTCTTTCTGAAAGCATCGTTCATGTGCGAAGCACCGCTGTTCCACCACGGCCCAAGGCCATTAAAGGCGGACTTGCGGGCACGTTCCTCTGCAAGGCCTCGGGCGACCAGCCGCTTATAACGCGTCCG
>QKFE01000209.1 GCA_003252225.1 Kiritimatiellales bacterium
CAAAAATTTCCGCCCGCTGAAACATATGCACAAAAACGCCCCTCCATTTCCGGAGAGGCGTTTTCTGTTTTATTTATCGCCCGCTTTGGTAGGGCGCTTTCGACGAAAGCGCCGCGGCTGGTTCGTCGAACCAGCCCTACCCATTTAACCTTAAAGCGATTTCATGTTCTGCATCGCGGCGCGGAGTTCTTCGCCGATAATTTCCACTTCGTGGTAACGGATTTCGGCGTTGATTTCGACCAGCGTTTTGTTGTCAACCTCGTTGTCTTTCACGTCGAGGCCTTTACCGATTACATCGGTGCCGATCTTCGCCATGAAATCTTTCAGCAGCGGAACGCAGGCGTGCGAAAAGAGGTAGCAGCCGTATTCCGCCGTATCGGAAATGACGCGGTTCATTTCGTAGAGCTTTTTGCGCGCAATCGTGTTGGCAATCAGCGGCGTTTCGTGGAGCGATTCATAATAAGCGGACTCCGGTTTGATGCCGACTTCAACCATCGCTTCGAACGCCAGTTCAACTCCGGCCTTCACCATTGCGACCATCAGGATTGCTTTATCGAAATATTCCTGCTCGGAAATTTCGACATCGGCCGCCGGTGTTTTTTCGAATTCGGATTCGGCGGTTTCGGCGCGCCAGGTCAACAGCTTCACGTCGTCGTTCGCCCAGTCTTCCATCATCGTGCGCGAAAATTCGCCGGTGATAATGTCGTCCATGTGTTTTTCAAAAAGCGGACGCATGATGTATTTGAGCTCTTCGGCCAATTCGAATGCACGGATTTTCGCCGGGTTCGAAAGGCGGTCCATCATGTTGGTGATACCGCCCTGTTTGAGCGCTTCGGTGATGGTTTCCCAGCCGTACTGAATCAGCTTGACCGCCCAGCCGGTATCAATGCCGTTCGCTTTCATTTTGTCGAAACAAAGCAGCGCGCCGGCCTGAAGCATACCGCAGAGAATGGTCTGTTCGCCCATGAGGTCGGATTTCACTTCCGCCACAAAATTGGATTCGAGAATACCGGCATGATGCCCGCCCTGCGCCACCGCGAGGGCTTTGGCGGTCTCCATTCCATCGCCGTTCGGGTCGTTTTCAACGTGGCAGGCGATCAGCGTCGGAACGCCGAAACCGCGCTTATATTCTTCGCGCACTTCGGAACCCGGCGATTTCGGCGCAACCATGATTACGGTCAGGTCTTTGCGGATCTGAATGCCCTCTTCGACAATATTGAAGCCGTGGGCGTAGCAGAACGTCGCCCCCTTTTTCATCAGCGGAACCACAGTTTCAACCACGTTGGTGTGCTGTTTATCGGGCGCAAGATTCATGACGATGTCGGCGGTCGGCAGCATCTCTTCGTAGGTTCCGACGGCGAAACCGTTGTCGGCGGCGTTGAGGTAGGACTGCCGTTTTTCTTCAATCGCGGCGGCCCGCAGCGTGTAGGAAACATCAAGCCCGCTGTCGCGCATATTCAGTCCCTGATTGAGCCCCTGCGCGCCGCAGCCGACGATAACGATCTTTTTACCCTTCGCGTATTCGCAGCCGTTGGCGAATTCGGAAGCATCCATGAAACGGCAGGTGCCGATCTCGGCAAGCTTCTGTTTCATCGTAAGCGTATTAAAATAATTCTGACCCATTTTTGATCTCCTTCGGTTGTTCAAAGGCGCGGAACCTACGCCAATTTTATCATTGCGTAAATTGAATTATTCGGCACATTACATTGCTATTTTTGAAATATAGCCGTGACGATTAAAACGTGATTTCCCAGAAGCCGGAATCACGCCTCACGGCTCAATTGTCACCATTATGGACATCCAAACACTAGAGACCTTCATCAAAACAGCGGAACTGCTGCATTTCGGCAAGGCGAGCCGGGCATGCAACCTCAGTCCGTCGGCACTGACGCGCACCATACAGCGGCTTGAAGAGGAGATCGGGCAGCCGCTGTTTTTGCGCGATAACCGCAGCGTCGCCCTGACAGATGCAGGCGAACAGCTGCTCGTTTATGCCCGCAATGCGGCGCAGGAATGGCGCACTTTTCAGGAATCGCTGAACGGAGAACGGGCTATTTCCGGGACGCTTTCGCTCTACGCCTCCATCACCGCCGTTTACAGCCTGCTGCCGAAACTGCTGGAAAAATACCGCCAAACCTACCCCGATGTTCATCTGGATCTGCGAACCGGCGCCGCCGAAAAAGCGATCGAACAGATTACCAGCGGCGAGATCGATCTGGCCGTCGCCGCCCTGCCCGACCGGAATCCGGCGCAGCTTCAGTTTATGCCGCTCGCCGAAACCCCGCTCGTTTTCATCGCACCAAAATCACCCGGTATTCCGCTCCCAAAAAAAATTACCGGCAATGAACCGCTGGTCGTCCCGCAGTCCGGCACCGCCCGGCACCGGCTCGACACCTGGCTCCGGAACAGCCAAATCACCCCGAATATTGCATCCGAAGTTTCCGGAAATGAAGCGCTGATTGCGATGGTTCGAATCGGCACCGGTATTGGAGTTGTGCCCCAGCTGGCGCTGGAGCGCAGCCCCTTTCGCGACGAGGTGGAAATTATTGCCAAAGCACCGCAGCTCGATCCCTATGTCGTCGGGCTCTGCACCAGCAAAAGAAACCTCAAACGCCCCGCCGTGAAAGCGATGTGGGAGTTGGCGGATAAATTGTAGACAGGGACGGATCATCAATCCGTCCGCGGCGGTTTCATCGAAACCGCCCTACTCCAAAAAAAAAAAACCCGCCCGTCTCGCGACGGTCGGGCACTGAGGAGGAGAGAGAGCGGTTGTTTAGCCGATGGCTTCTTGGCCTTTTTCTCCGGTGCGGATACGGATGCATTCGGGCAGATCGAGGATGAAGATTTTCCCGTCCCCGATATTTCCGGTACGCGCTCCTTTGATGATCGCATCGGTGGTGGCTTCGACAAATTCATCGTTCACGGCGATTTCGACGCGCACCTTTTTGAGCAGGTTCACTTCGATGTCCGCGCCGCGGTAGGTTTCGTGGTAGCCCTTCTGCTGTCCGCATCCCATGGCGTTGGTGACGGACATTTTGTAGATTTCCGCGTCGTAAAGCGCCTGTTTGACTTCGTTGAGCGCTTCGGGCTGGATGTATGCAATAATCAGTTTCATTTTAAACTCCTTCGTCGTATTGGTGTTAAGTTTTAAGTGGTTAAGTGTTAAGCAGGTTTCGCTGCCGGACAGGCTTAACACTTAAAACGTTCATCTTAAAACTCCCTTACACATTCGTGAAGAACTGGAATCCGTGGTATGCTTCCATTCCGTGTTCGCCGAGGTCGAGGCCTTTGAGTTCCTCTTCCTTGCTGACGCGGATACCGGTGGTGACCTTCAGGATGAAGAAGATCAACAGGGCGGCGGGGAAACAGACAGCACCATAGGCCAGCACACCGATGAGCTGCGTGACAACGCTGTATTCAGAACTGAATACGCCGACAAAGAGCGTGCCGAGAATACCGCAGACGAGGTGGACGGTGGTTGCGCCGACCGGGTCGTCAAGTTTCAGGCGGTCAAACATCATGACGGATACAACGGCGATCGCACCGCAAACTGCTCCGATGATGATCGATGCCGGAACGGAAACCACATCAGCGCCGGCTGTGATGCCGACGAGTCCGGCCAGACAGCCGTTGAGCACCATCGTCAAGTCAGGGTGTTTCTGTACGATCCACGATGTGGTCATGGCCCCTATGATACCGGCCGCCGCCGCCAGCGAGGTGGTGACGAGTACAAAAGAAACCGCGCCCGGATCAGCCGAGAGAACCGAACCGCCGTTGAAGCCGAACCAGCCGAGCCACAGCAGGAATACGCCGATGGTCAGCAGCGGCATATTGTGGCCCATAATGGCTTTCACCTTGCCGTTTACATATTTGCCGATGCGCGGCCCGAGCATGATGATACCGGCCAATGCGCCCCATCCGCCGACGGAATGAACGAGAGTGGAACCGGCGAAATCGTGGAAGTTCTTCTCAGCCAGCCAACCGCCGCCCCAAACCCAGGAACCGACAAACGGGTAAACCAGTGCAACATAAACTGTGGAGAAAATCAGGAACGGCCCGAGTTTAACGCGTCCGGCAACTGCGCCGGAAACGATCGTCGCAGCGGTTGCGGCGAACATTCCCTGAAACAGGAAATCGGTCCAGTAGGTATAGCCCGGATTATACGCGCTGGTTAAACCGCCTTCGGGACAGCTGATACCCAGCGCCGAAAGTTTGGGAATCACGCCGTTAACAATCCATTCGCCCGGATACATCAGGGCAAACCCGATCAGCGCATAGGTCAGCAGCCCGATCGCCGGAATGGCCGAGTTTTTGAACAGGATGTTGACTGCATTTTTCGCGCGGGTCAGCCCGGTTTCAACCATGGCGAAACCCAGGTGCATGATAAATACGAGGAAGGTGGAAACCATCATCCAGGTATTGTTTACGGTGAACATGGCGTCAGCTGCCGACACTTCCGGCGCGGCCTCTTCCGCCATAACGGCCATCGGCAGCGCGACGGCACTCAGGGCAATGGCAAGCATTGCGTATTTCTTAAGTTTACACATTTTGCATCCTCCGTTGATTGCAGAATTATTCTCTCCACCCATTTGTTGTGGGATGGGAGTTTATTTGCAAAAGGTGTGCCACCGGAAAATTGAATACGTAACCAATTTATAACAAACAGCTAACAAATAATGGCACAAAACAAGGTAAATTCATTTTTGTACAAATATGTTTGGTATTTCTATATGACTGCATTTTTGTAAATGTATGTTTTGTCAAAATCCATTCCTGTGTGCCGTATCCTGAAAACCGCGGAAATAGCAGTTTAAGGGGTAAAAAACGACCCGAAAGACAAGGGGATCTCCTCACATCTTATTGGCAGGTTTTTTTTACGCCAATGCTTCCGGCAGCGTTTCGACGAATGCCCTGATTTCATCGCGGACAGCCCGGTAGCAGTCGAGCTGCTCCGCTTCCGAAGCGCCTTTTTCCGCCAGCTCTTTTGCCATTTTCGGTGGATCGGGAAATCCGACGTGAACCACTTTGCAGTCGGCCGGAAACCACGGGCAGGTTTCGTGGGCATGGCCGCAGACGGTGATCACATAATCGAGTTTCACCGTTTTGAATTCGTCAATATGCTGCGATTTCTGGCCGGTAATATCCACCCCGGCCTCGGCCATTACTTTCACGGCATTCGGATTCAGCCCGTGGGTTTCGATACCGGCGGAATAGGCTTCAATTTGATCGCCTTTCAGCGCGCGCGTCCACCCTTCGGCCATTTGCGAGCGGCAGGAGTTTCCGGTGCACAAATACAACAGGTTTATTTTCTTGCTCATAATACGTTCCTTTTCAGAGAAGTGTTCTCGCACAAAGCCACAGAGCTCACGAAGCGGTCCTTTGTGCCTTCGTGTCTCCGTGAGATAACATAGCTTAACTTTTAAACCAGTGTACGGTGCGGTTGGCGAAGCCGACAAGCGCGAGCATGACCGGAACTTCGACCAAAACCCCGACAATCGTTGCCAACGCAACGGGTGAACTGGTTCCAAACAGCGCGATCGCCACGGCTACGGCCAGTTCAAAAAAATTGGATGCGCCGATCATTCCGGCCGGAGCAGCAACGTTGTGCGGCAGATCGATAGCCTTGGCCGCAAAGTAAGCCACAAAAAAGATGAAGACCGTTTGAATAATCAGCGGAACCGCAATGAGCCCGATGTGTACCGGATTTTCGATGATGACCTTTCCCTGAAAAGAAAAGATAATCACCAGCGTAAGCAGCAGTCCGCTGATCGTGGTTTTGCTGAATTTGGGAAGGAAGACCTTTTCAAAATAGTCCTGCCCCTTCGCCTTCAGCATATGCCCGCGGGTGAGTGCTCCGGCCGTCAGCGGAATGACGACGAAGAGTACAACAGAAAGGAAAAGCGTATCCCACGGGACGTGCACATCGCTGACGCCGAGCAGGAACTTAACGATCGGCACAAACGCCACAAGAATGATCAGGTCGTTCGTGGCCACCTGCACCACCGTGTACGCCGGATTGCCTTTCGTCAGATGACTCCACACAAACACCATCGCCGTACAGGGCGCCGCGCCGAGCAGCATCGCGCCGGCCAGATATTCCTTCGCCAGTTCCGCCGGAATGAATGATTTGAAAACTACATAGAAAAAGAGCCAGGCAATGCCAAACATCGTGAACGGTTTAATCAGCCAGTTGGTGATCCAGGTGATAAAGAGCCCCTGCGGGTTTTCACCGACATGCTTCACACTTTTGAAATCCACCTTCATCATCATCGGGTAAATCATCAGCCAGATCAGCACCGCAACCGGGATGGAGACGTTCGCATATTCCAACCTGCCGAGAAACGCGGGGACGGACGGGAGAAATTTTCCGATCAGAATTCCTGCGGCCATGCACAGTGCCACCCAGACCGTGAGGTATTTTTCAAAAAACCCGATGCCGCTGTTTTCGGTTTCACTCATAACATTTCTCCTTTACGCGGCGTTTCTTCGAAACGCTCAAGCGGCTCTGAGAGCCGCCACTGCATTAAATCAGGGGCAACACCCGGTTCCGCGCTGTCGACGGCAGATCTCCTCCGGATCGGCAGATGCAATTTTATCCAACACTTTCAGGTCGGCCAGAATCGCTCCATCCCGCTGAAAAACTCCGTCGAGCCAGTTGATCACCGGCTCAACATCCGCAGAGGGAACCAATCTGAAATAGACCCATCGGCCGTCTTTCCTGCTCTGAATTAAGCCGGCATGCTGAAGAATACTCAGATGACGCGACACCGTTGCACCCGTTACCCGCAGCAGTTCTGTAATCTGGCAGGCGCACAGTTCTTCATAGCGCGAAAGCGCCGCAACAATCCGCAGCCGGTTTTTATCCGACAGGGCCTTAAACAGTTCCAATGCGTTGTTCATGGATATTTTTATATTTAGCCATCCGTCTAATTGTAAAGCTCCGATTCCGTAAACTTTTTCGGGAAGGCAGGATCCGTTCGTGCAATTTGAGCCGTGTTTTCGGTCAGTAGTTTCCGCAGTTTCGGATCGGATGTATTTTCAATCAGCGCAGCCGCATCGGCAGGCGAAGTTGAACCGATATGGCTGATCATATCGGCCATGAGTAGCTGACGGTTTTCCTGCTCGATTTTTTTATACAGCGCCGGATCATAGTTCCTCATTTTGAAAGCCAGGCCGGTCTGTTCAGAAGATTCGTCTGCGCGGAATAGTTCAGTTTCCTGCGGCTCCGCCGGAAGCGGTCTTATCGGTCGATCCTGAATTTCCCGGCGGCTTCCAACGGAAGGCGTGTCCGCCTTTTTCTGCGGGCGGACAACATAGCCCAGTCCGAAACAAACGATGCCGACAATGAGATATCCCGCACTCTTTTTTAACATGCCTTTCCCTCAAGGTAATCCGTTCTCGACAGAACCCTGTGAGGTTAACCGGTTGCGGAATTGAAAGCCAGTTGTTTTGAAGGCGGATCAGAAAAAATAACCCAACGGGGCGATGCGTCAGGGCGCTTTATAAATGAGGTATAAACCGCCGAGCAGCACCAGTATGCCGCAGATTTTTTTCAGCCGGATTGCGCCGCGGGATTTCGCGTTCCAGTTGCGGTATTTTTCAACCAGCCCGGCCGAAACACCCGCTGCGGCAATCACGCTGCAATGGCCGATTCCGTACATCAGCAGCAGGCTGCCCGCATACACCGGCTGTTCCGCGCCGAGTTTGAACGCGAGGCCCAGCAGCGGGGCCATAAAGGCGAACGAACACGGCCCGAGCGCAATCCCGAAAATCAGCCCAAGCAGAAACGCGGCGAAAAAGCCCTTCCTTTTATTGCCCACATTTTCCGGCCTGTTCCAACTCAGCGGAACGACCCCCATTAAACCCAACCCGACATAAAAAAAGATAACCGCCACACTATAATTTGCATAGGCTCCGAGGTCGCCCATCATTCGCCCGGCCGCGGCCGTAATGGCTCCAATCACCGCGATCGTAATTAAAATACCCGCCGCAAATAGCGATGAAACAGCGAACGCCCGACCGACCGATTTCGTTTCCTGTTCATCAATAAAACCGACGATCAGCGGGATACTGGCCAAATGACAGGGACTGAGCAGGATGCTTAAAATCCCCCAAACCAGCGCCGCGCCCAACGCAATCGCCGGAGTACCTTCCACCGCCCCTGATAACACCGAAAATAGTTCACCCATAATTGATTAACCACGGAATACACCGAATACACGGAAAGTAGCTCCTGTTCAGTGTATTCGGTGTATTCCGTGGTTCCTTTCTATTTAAATTCAAACCCCAGTTCTTTCCACTTCACGAGCATCTCTTCGCGCGAAAAGAAACCTTCGTGGCGGAAAAGTTCTGTCCCTTTTTCATCGAAAAAAATCTGCGTCGGGATCATGCGGACATTGTACTGCGCCGACGCCGCCTCGTTTTCCCAGACATCGATAAACACCACGTCCAGCTGGCCCGAAAACGTCTCCTTCATCTCTTCGAGAATCGGGGCCATTGCTTTACACGGCACGCATTTCCCGGCACCGAGATCGATCAGTTTCGGGAGCGGTTTTTCTGAAGGGGCACACGCCGGGCAGTCCGTCTTTTCCGGAACCAGCCCGGTTGGCGGAATCGGCAGGCACGTCCCATCCGGACAGCCGCCATTCCGGGCTTTCCAGTTTTTCAACTCCACAACAACCACAACGGAAATCACCAGCAATACGATCGGTATAATTTTCTGCTTCATGCCTTCTGCTCCTAAAATAACAGGTTAAACATCCACCCCACGAGGAGGATTCCAATCGACGCCGTCGCCACAAAAATGGCAATCAGGCGCGGTTTCATCACTTTACGCAACAGCACCATTTCCGGCACCGAAAGCGCCGTCACCGCCATCATAAAAGCGAGCGCGGTTCCGAGCCCGACGCCTTTTCCGATCAAGGCTTCCGCAATCGGAATCGTGCCGAGCGCATTGGCATACAGCGGCACGCCGCACAGCACGGCAATTACGACACTCAACGGATTATCGCTGCCGGCATATTTGGCCAGAATATCTTCCGGCGCCCAGCCGTGAATCGCCGCGCCGATACCGATACCGATCAGCAGAAAAAGCCAGATGCGTTTCAGAATATCCTTCACATGCTCGCCCGCATAAGCGAGCCGCTCTTTCTGCGTCATATCGGGCCGGATTTTATTAAACGCTTCGCCCTTGAACGCCTCTTCCTCCAGATGTTTCTCCGGGTTGAACCGGCCGATAATCATCCCGCTCGCAACGCCGATCACCACGCCCATCGCCGCATACGTCACCGCCACCTTCCAGCCGAACGAAGCCAGCAGAATCGCAAAGGCCGCTTCGTTCACAATCGGAGAGGTAACCAGAAAGGAAAACGTCACGCCCAGCGGAATACCCGCTTCGATGAACCCGATAAAAATCGGAACCGATGAACAGGAGCAGAACGGCGTAATGATGCCCATCAGCGACGCCGCAATATGCGCTTTCGGCCCGCTGATTTTTTCCAGCATCGCTTTCGTCTTCTGCGGCTGAAAAAAGGTGCGCAGATACGAAACCAGAAAAATCATGAACGAGAGCAGGATCAGGATTTTGACCGTGTCATAAAAAAAGAAATGGACGCTTTCGCCGAGCTGCGTTTCGCGCGAAAGCCTGAACCCGCCCTCAACCATCCACGTTACTAAATCATCGATCCATTGAAACATACCGCTTCTCCAAGTCAGGAATTATTGCCCGCGGCAATCACCGCTTCAATGCAGTGCATAAAATTGAGCACACACGGAACCTTCAGCGTATAAAAAACCTGCTTCCCCCGTTTTTCGTCTTCCACAATTCCCGCCTGTTTCATGACCGCCAGATGTTTTGAGACCGTCGAAAAATCCAGCCCGAGCGGTTCCACAAATTCGCAGACACACTTTTCACCGCCTTCCAGCTGTTCGAGCATCCACAGCCGCGTCGGATGCGCCAGCGCCTTAAGCACCTTCGCCCTCGCCTTCGCTTCAACAACCATCTGTTCCTTTTTCGTCATACACCCTCATAAATTGTTATTTGGCAACATAACCAAGCATAATAATCCGTCAACTCTGAACTTAGGAAAGTTTTCGTATCTTTGGTATTTTTCGAGGTTAGCCGAAAATAAAAGATCTACCCTCTGAAAGAGAATCAAACACCGGAACGCCGCAGGCTTCGAGGCGGGGGCGGCTGTTATGCCCGTGGGCGATAAGGGCGCAGTTGACACCCATCGCAGTGGCCACTTCAAAATCGTGGACGGTGTCGCCGAGAAACAGAACATCGGCCTTTTCAACGGCGAGGCCGGCTATATATTTCAGCCCGTTTTCCACTTTGCCGGCGGCATAAATATCATTCAGCCCGATGATATCGTCAAAGAATTCCGCCAATTGAAAATGGGTTACTGCCTGCATCAGCGTGTCGTGCTGATAGGCGGATAAAACGGCCTGCGGAATGCCCCGCGTTTTCAGCTCAGCAATGAGTTCGCGCACACCGGAATGCAGCGGGCATTCATAACGCCGGTCGGTGTATTCCGCGATAAACTCTTCAGCCAGTATTTTGTAGGGGTCTTTGGAATAGTCGAAACCCAGCTGGCAGTAATAGCGGTCGACCGGAAAACAGAGCTTGTTCTGATAGACGGAAATATCGATCTCCGGCAGGCCGCGCCGCTGCAGCATGTGGTTATTGATTTCAACGCACAGCCAGGTGTCGTCCCACAGCGTGCCGTTCCAGTCCCAGATAACGTGCTTAAATTTCATGCTATTTTTATAGCCACAAAAAACACCAAGAAACACGAAAACTGCGAAGAATCTGTCTTTGTGTTTTCTTGTGCCTTTTCGTGGCTAAAAAATCAGGATGCGGTTTCGGGGCGGATAAAGCTCATTTGTTTTGAGCGGTCGGTCTGCGGGAGCGCAACGGCGCCCTTTGCGTGTTCAATACATTTGAGCAGCCACGCCATATTTTCGCCGAGGTTATCCATCGTCTGCATCCCTTCCACATCGAGTTCGGTTTCGCCCGGTTTTGCGCCGTAGCCCATATTCCAGTACGAGGAGCCGACGATGATCATCTGTGAAATAGTGAAGAGGTGATTCATCGAATTGATGGTGTGCTGGGAGCCGGCGCGCCGTACGGCAGAAACGGCCGCCCCGACTTTCCCGGCCAGCAGACTGCCGTTGGCCAGCGTCACATATCCCGCGCGGTCAATCAGTGCTTTCATCTCGGCGGAGACATCGGAAAAATAGGTCGGTGATCCGAGCAGGATTCCGTCGGCCGCGATCATCTTTGCAATCACGTCATTCATCGCATCATTTTTAATGACGCACTGCCGATCCTGATTCTCGAAACATTTGCCGCAGGCCAGACATCCGCGCAGCGGCTTCCCGCCGATCTGGACAATTTCGGTTTCAATGCTGTGTTTTTCCAGCCGGTCGCATACCCGTTTCAGCAGCAGATGCGTGTTGCTCTCTTTGCGCGGACTTCCGTTTATCGCGATAACTTTCATGGTCGTCTCCCGAGGTAAATTGAGGGGGAAAGTTAAGTTCCTTCCCGCCGTAAGTCAACGGGCCGCTTCGCCGGAGAAGTTTTTCTCAATTAAGCGCGGAAATCTCCGGCCATTCAATTATTCTGCCCCCTGTTTTGAAAACGGATTAAAAATATGAACCTGCATTTTATTGATGAAGTAACTGCCCAACTGAATACCCTGAAAACCGCCGGAACACTGACCGGCTGGAGTCTGAAGGCGACCGAATCGCGCAGCCTTCAGCGGCTCTATTCCTCCCCCGACGGACAGACCCTTTCGTGCCACCAAAGCCGCCGCGTGAACGGCGATGCGTTTACGCTCTCTGTTTTTACGCCGCTCGAAACCGCCGGAACGGTTGGAACGGTGACGGTTGATCTTGTGCCGTATCAGCCCGTTGAAAGCCAGCTGGCCGACGCCGTTGCGTTGGCAAAAAACAGCCGGAATAAAGCCTGGAAACTGGCCGTTCCGCCGGAAGAAAAACCGACCGATGTTGAAACCTGCGATCCGCAGATCCGGGATAATCCGGAAGGCGCGGCGCAAAAAATAGAACGGGATTTTACAGCCGCGTTCGCCGCAACCGACGGCTGTTCGCTTAACTCCGCCGAGCTGTTTCTGAATTACCACCTTTCGCATAACAGCAATTCCGAAGGGCTCGCGTTTGAAACCGAACTGAGCGAACTGTATCTGGAAGCGGCGATGGAAAAAGCCGGGCGGGAAAACGATAAAGAGGTGCACGAATACACCACCGCCGTAACCGTCAAAGACCTCGACGTGAAAAGCTTCATCGACGAATGCGCCCTGCAGGTGGCCACGCTGGGCGAAAGCGAAGAACCGCAAACCGAAAAAGGCGCAACGATCCTGATTCATAAAGACGCGCTTTCGCAAATGCTCGCCGCCGTCCTTTCCCAGCTCAACTGCATGAATGAATATCTGAAACTGCCGTTCATGAAATCGGGCGATATTTTCGGCGGCGGAACCGGCGAAGGCCTGACGCTCCGCCTCGATCCGACCATTCCGTGCATGGTGCTTTCTTCCGCGTATGCGGTGGACGGACTCCCGGCAAAAGCCGGAACACTGATTGAAAACAACCGCGTGAAAAACCGCGTCGTCGGCAACCGTTTCGGGCAGTATCTTGATTTGCCGCCGAACGGCATCAGCGGAAATCTGGTCGTTGAACCGGGCACACTGAACAAAGATGAACTCCGGGGAATTGAATACACCGAAATCATCAAATTTTCCTCCCTGCTGATCGACGACCGGAAACTGACGTGGAGCTCCGAAATCAAACTCGGAAAACAGGTTTCGGCCGACGGCAGAATCACGCTGATCAAAGGCGGCGTGGTTTCCGGAAACCTGAAAGAAAATTTCACGGATTGCCGGCTATCCGCAACCCTCGGAACCGTCAACGTTCCGCAAAGCAGCTATGCCCCGCCGCTCGGCTATAAAGGCCCCGACGCCATGCTCATCACCAAAGGAGTCAGCATCGCCGGAAAATAGTTTTAACGAAGCAGGATAATTGGACGACAGAATGATTGATTTCAACCATCGGAAATAACCCTGTCATCCATGATTCTGTCGGACAAACGTTAGGGAATCTCAAATGAGTCATGAGTTATCAACAAATTGGATGGAAAAATTACATAATCTTATCGATGGATTCGATTTTGAAACTTCAAACAGAAGTAGAGTTGCCGTTTCATTACTGCATCTCAGTATCGAGCATCAAAAGGGGATTTGTGTTTTAGTTGGTTGCGGGAACGTAAATGGTTCGGCATTTGCACTTCTTCGGCCACAATTTGAATCATACATAAGAGGCCTTTGGTACAATCGTTGTGCAACAGATGTTCAAATTGATAAATTTATCTCAGGGAAACAACCTCCTAGAATTACAGAGCTAATAGAAGGAGTTGAGAAAACTAAAGGTTTTAGGCACGGAGCGTTAATGCGCCAGAAAGAAGCCATCTGGAACGACATCAATGACTACACGCACGGTGGAGTTTTGCAGGTAAAATCCAGAAATAGATGTCATGAAATTATAGGGAATTACCAGTCAGAACATATCGAATGGCTATTAGAAAAAACTTCACGTTTGGCGACACTGGCAGGAATTGAAATTGCCGGTGTTGGCCAAAACCATGAACTAGCAAATAACATCATATCGGCATACAAGGATTTTTATCCAGCAGCACCCTAACCAGAGCGTTGACCCTACTCAGAAAACACCTGTTGACCCGGTCGAAGTACAAGGCGCGGACACGGCTCTCCCGCAACGTTGGCAGAATCAAATTGACACCCTCCGCTCCGCTACGTACGTTATTGCGTACCAAGGAGGCGATATGACCACTTTAACAGCAACCGAAGCACGCAAGCAGTTATACACCCTATTGGATGATGTTTCTGATTCCCACGAACCAATCCAAATTACGGGAAAAAGAAATTCAGCCGTCCTGATTTCAGAGACCGATTGGAAAGCAGTTCAGGAAACCCTGTATCTTTCCTCAATCCCGGGAATGAATGAATCAATCAAATCTGGATTAGCCGAATCCGTTGATCATTGTGATTCGGAGCTGGATTGGTGAGCTGGAAAATTGTTTTCACAAATCAGGCAAAGCAAGATGCAAAAAAGCTGTCTCGATCTGGATTAAAACCACAGGCACAAAAGCTCCTGAACATCCTAAAAAAAAATCCGTATCAGAATCCCCCGCCCTATGAAAAATTGGTTGGTGATTTATCTGGAGCCTATTCAAGAAGAATAAACATTCAGCACAGATTGGTTTATCAGGTTTTGGAGGATATCCGCACCGTCAAAGTGGTTAGGATGTGGAGCCATTACGAGTAAATTGCGAACCAGCGGCTTGAGCCTATCACGAAAACACCGGGTAATCCGGTCGAAGTTTATGTGCACGGCAAGTCACCCGTAACGTTCGCTAAGGAAAGAATATGAATCGATTAGACACACTCAAAAAACTATTTTCCGAATCTGGTCTGGCATCAACGTTCACAATAAAAATGGAGCGTGATTATCCAGACCGCAACTTTTCAGCTCTACGTTTTGAGTCTAACGATTTTCGTATTAGATCAATTGAAATTTGGGATAGGCAGACAAAAGATTCTTTTTTCAGAATCTACCACTCGGACAAAATAGCACCAGAAATCAAAACCAATCTCGATGAAATCGCTACGAGATTGAGAACCCAAAAACACTACTCCGATTATGGAGGGGATTTTTCTACTATCGCTTCTCAGCTAGCCAAAATTCTGTCGAGCGGAACAACAAAAGAAATCGCGAAAAAGAATGTTGTCCTTACCCAAAACAGTAAATACGAGGGCTTAACTCTACCCGATATCGACACTTCTGAGCCCGATGATCTTGGTCGTGTTTATACATGGAGAGAAATCATTGCGATCGATGAAGATCAATCACCAGAAAACGAATTAAAGCAGTATCTGTCAGGAAATGGAGTTTACCTCCAAAGATCATTAGATGGAACCAGCAGATATGTTGGTTCGGCTTATGGATCAGGCGGAATTTTACGTCGTTGGTTAAGACATCTCACAAGCAATGGGAATGCAAAGCACCTAAATCTCTATGTCCTAGAAAATGGTTATGCCAATATGGTTTTCACGGTTCTGGAGTTTACATCAGACACAAAGAATACAATTACCGCAGAGCAAAAATGGAAACAAATTCTGGGCACACAGAATGCCGGTCCATATGATGGCATACGACTAAACAGTAATTAAAACAAGCGAATCAGGGCATGGATCTTACGGTGAAAACGCCCGGTGATTCGGTCAATGTTTATCCGCACGGCAGGTCACCCGTAACGTTCTATTTTAAAGAAAGGTTCAAAAACCAATGAGGAATCCACTTAAGCCAAGCATCATTTGTTTGCGCATCAGTTCAGTGCTTTACTTCCTAACAGCTCTTGTTTGCATACTGCCCTTTTTCACCGTTCCTTTGTCAGATGAATCCCCTGAGGATGCAATGATCCTCAGAATTACATGGGGACTAATGTGTGTGCTGAGTTTGGTGTTCGGAATCGTTATTGAGTTCGTAATCAAAGCGCTCCGATCCGGAAAACATTGGGGATGGATTGCCGGACTTTGTCTTGCCGGACTTTACATTCCCTCCGGATTCATGGTTTTAGGAATCATTGTGTTGATCAACCTGCTCAAGGAAGAATCAAAAGAATACTGCAAAAAACTGAATTGAACCAGAGCTTGGAGCCGCTGCTGAAAACGCCTGTTGATCAGGGAAGTGTCTGTTTGCCGCGAGGCTCACGCTTAACAAAGGTTATTATGAAAACAGAATATTATCCATTATCAGACGAACTCCGCGGCTTTTTCCCCCTGCTTTCCAAATTGGTCGAAACACTGGAAAACGATGCCGCCGATAAACTGTATGCCTTCGCCATGCTCGAAGATCTCTGCCAGTTTCAGAGCCACGTCAGCCAGACCGAAGCGGGGAGTAAAACCCTCGATCGCGGATTGGTGCTGCGTATTTTTGCCGGGAACCGGAATTTCGAATATGCAACCAACTGCTTCGATGAAACCCTGCTGACAGCGGAAGCGGAAAAACTCAAGGCCGAAGCGCTCGCCTATCTCGAAACACAGGCGAATCCCTCTGTTTATAAACCGGCGGAATGGAGCGATGAACCGCTGGAGCAGTTTGCCGAACCGGTTCGTGAACAGATTCTCGCCGCCGGAAACGGCCGTCTGCCCGATTCGAAAACGGCGGTTCATTTCGGCAGCGCCTATGACCCGGCGATTTCCGAATCAAAAAGCAACGCTGAAACTGCGGCCCGTTCGAAGCAGATAAAAGAAGTCATCGCAGAAATCGGCGGCGACCGGCTGGCATCCGCCGGATGCCTTATCCGCCGAAAAGTAAAAAGCCGCCTGTTTGCCGACCGCACCCGACTGATGTCGCAATCGCTTTTCACCAGCCTCTATTATCTTTACGCCGTCACTCCGTCCGGCAAAACCGTGCGAAATATTATCGGCGGAATGGCCGGAGCGGAAGCGGGTAAACCGATCGATGAAGCGCTGATTCGCGAACTGGTCGAAACCGCCGATAAGGTGGAGCACGCGGAAAAGATTCAACCCGGTCGCTATCGCATAATCACCGGCCCCGACGTCACCGGTGTGATTGCCCACGAAGCCTTCGGCCACACGCAGGAAGGCGATACCTGCCGCCTCGGGCGGAGTTGCGCGCCGGGTTTGCGTAAAAAGAAAACACCGGTCGGAAACGAACACGCCACGATCATCAATAATGCCGGGATTTTCGCGATGGGCACCACTCCGTGGGGTGTAAACGGAACCCATTTTTTCGACGATGAGGGATTCATCGCCCGATCGCAGACCATTCTCGACAAAGGGCAGCTTTCATCGCCGATGAATGATTTGATCTCCGCCGTTACCGGCGATATCAACGGCCCCGCCCCGCGGCAGTCGAACGGCAAACGCGAAAGCTGGAAACGCCCGCTGATGCCGCGCCAGACCAACACATACTTCACTGCCGGTGATAAAACTCTGGATCAGTTGGCCGAACTGTGCGGCGACGGATTTATCGCCGAACACGCCCACGGCGGAATGGAAGACCCGAAAGGAATGGGGCTGACCGCCGGAACCGAATACCTCGAAGAGGTGAAAAACGGCAAACGAACCGGAAAACTGTTTCTCGGTCCGCAGGGCGGGCATATTGAACTGTCCGACCCGGTGCCGCGCCTTTTAAGCTCCATCATCGCCAAAAGCGTGATTTCCGAAGAAGACCCGATGAATGAAACCGGCAGCGAACCGGTGAATAAATGGGGCGGCTGCGGGAAATATCACAAGGAAGGCGTCGAGGCCGGCTGCGGCGGCCCGTGGATTCTTTGGGAAGGCATCACCTGCGGATAAAAAAAAGCCCGCCATTTTGAGCGGGCTTCCGGAATTTATCCGACAGATTAATAGTCGTTGCGGTAGCCGCCGCGTCCGCCGCCGCCGCTATTGCGGTTACGGTTTCCACCGCCACCGCCACCGCCGCCATATCCGCCGCCGCCGCTGCGTCCGCGGTTTCCACCGCCGCCGCCGCCATAGCCGCCTCCGCCGCCGCCGCCATAGCCGCCTCCGCCGCCGCCTTCACGGCGCGGCGGCCGCTCATCGCGCGGGCGGGCAACATTCACGCGCAGATTACGTCCGTCCAGCGGATGGTCATTGAACATATCAACCGCTTTGTTTGCCTCTTCCATTGAGCTCATCTCAACAAAAGCAAATCCGCGTGAGCGGCTGGTGAATTTATCGAGCATAAGGTGGCACGATTTCACGGTGCCGGCCTGTTGGAATAACGCTTCGAGATCGTCTTCCGTTGTGTTGTAGGAAAGATTACCTACGTAAAGTCTTGGTTCCATTTCTATCTCCTCCACCCCGTATTTGATGCCTGTCCCGACTCATTCGACTTCTGAAACCCCAAGGCTCCCACAACAACACATCCAAACTTCCGGAATGAACTGGGGAAAACTTTAGGTGACATGAGGTGAAAAGCAACCTATTTTTGCCGGTTGGTCGGAAATGAAAATTTTGTCCGAATAACTACCGCCACTCATGTTTCGGGTAGCGGCCTTTGAGTTCCTTTTTGATCAGGGGGTAGGAATTTTCCCAAAACGACCGCATATCGGTGGTTTTCTGCTGCGGCCGCTGGTTGGGCGCGAGCGCCTCAACAATGACCGGTATTTGCCCGAATCCGACTTTCGGGACTTCGTTCAGGCCGTAAAGTTTTTGGATCGGGGCGAATAAAATGGGGGGCTGTCCCGGTTCGTACCGGACTTTCGCGTTGTAGCCGCTGGGCAGCAGAATCCGCTCCGGTGCCTGTTTATCGACCATTTCCAACTGCGCCGGATGAAGCCACGATTTCACCGTTTTCCAGACCGACCGGTCTTTCAAATCGCGCTTGCAGACCGCGCCGAGGCAGATTTCCTGCACCATCGCGCGGCGGGCTTCATCGTCGATTTCGGGGATTCCGAAATCGGGGCATCCGGCGGCCAGACAGTTTACCCGCGCAATCCAGTTTTCCACCTGCTCGTCCCATTTATAAAGATCGAGCCGTTTGGCCAGCACCTCTTCGGCGATAATTTCCGCCGCCCGGTCGGGATCAACCTCCTGTTTCAGGCTCGCGTGGAGTTCGAGGCCGCGGAACGATTTCCACTCTTTTGAAACCACCCGCTTGCTCCATATCTTCGGGGAAAAGCTCATCCAGCCAGACTTCCGAAATCGCGGTGCACAGATTCAGCCGTACATTCAGATCGCGGCTGCCCTCAATTTCGGCAATCTCCGCCGCCACAATCAGGGCGCTGTCGCGCACCACCGAATCGCGATCCAAATCGCCCGTTCTTCCGTGCACCACTTCGCAGTGCAGCGTCCCTTTATCCCGCCGTTTCGCGACGTGATCCGAAAACGCGAGCAGAATGCACTTCTGCAAATCTTCATCCAGCGGGGCGCGCGTGTTAATTTTCAGCCCCTCTTTTTCGGCAATCTGCAGGAAGCGTTCGTAAAGCGGCTTCACCTGCCGGGCCGCCGCACCGTTCACGCCCAGTTTACGGCAGGCATCGGGGTGGTAATTGTTTTTATCCGCAAACAGCCACGCCCGCATCAGCCGCTTGAAATCCGAAACATCGTCCTCGCCCAAAACATCATCGCGGTTACCGCGCGTTTCGGCCCCTTTATTGCGCTGAAGAATCGACCGCCCCTGCGTCAGCGCGGCAATCAGGCAGGCCTGCCGGACGCAGTGGTATTCCTCGCCCGCCAGCAGCATCCGGGCATAACGCGGGTGCATCGGGAAAGAAACCATTTTCCGCCCGATATCGGTCAGTTTCCCCGCGTGATCCAGCGCGCCCAAATCCGTTAAAAGAATCAGTGTCCGCGCCAGCGATTTTTCATTCGGCTTTTCCAGCCACTCGAAGTTTTCGACATCGTCGATTCCGCCGGCCTTCAGCGTTAAAACCACTTCCGCCAAATCGTGCCGTAAAATTTCCGAAATCGTGCCGTAAAATTTCCGACAGTTCCTGCATCGGCCGCGCGACGTGTTCCTGTTCCGTCCAAAGCCGGTGGCAAATACCCGGCGCAGTTCTTCCTCCGCGCCCTGCCCGCTGATCCGCCGAAGCGCGGCTGATCCGCTCAACCAGCAGCGTATCGATGCCCCGGTTCGGGTCGTAGCGCGCAATCCGCGCCAAACCGGAATCAATCACCACCCGGATTCCGTCAATCGTGATCGACGTTTCCGCCACATTCGTTGCCACCACGCATTTGCGCTGGTCGCACTCGCTCACCGCCGCATCCTGCTCGCGGGCCGGGAGTTCGCCGTGCAGCGGCAATACGCTGAAATCGCGCGCGCAGCGTCGGCCGCGTATCGCCTCAACTGTCCGCGAAATTTCATATCCGCCCGGCATAAATACCAGCACATCGCCCTCCGCGCCGGATTCGACTGCATTTTCAAACGCATCCGCCGCCGCTTCCCAAACCGGGTGATGCCGGAAATCGATCCGTTTTTTTGAATAGCTGATTTCAACCGGAAACATCCGGCCTTCGCTTTTCAGCTCTTTGCACGGCGATAAATATTCGCGCAACGGCCCTGCATCCAGTGTCGCCGACATCACGATCACCTTTAAATCGGGTCGTGTTTTCTGAAGCCGTAAGGCACGCGCCAAAGTGATGTCGCCATAAATAT
>QKFE01000150.1 GCA_003252225.1 Kiritimatiellales bacterium
CTCGGGCGTTTTGATTGCGCTCTTCTATTTTATTGACCCGAAAAATATCCCGCTGATTATGCTCCATCAGGCGGTCAGCTCCTTCATTGTCGGGCCGCTGATGCCGCTGTTTTGGTCGATGATTGCGGATACGGCGGATTACGGCGCGTGGAAATTGGGGCAGCGTTCAACCGGGCTGCTTTTTTCCGCCGGAACCTTCTCGCAGAAAATCGGCTGGTCGATCGGGCCGGCGGTTTCGATGGCGTTGCTGGGCGTTTTCGGCTTTGTGGCCAATCAGGAACCAACCCCGAAAACCATCCACGGTCTGCGCCTGATTATGAGCCTGATTCCCTCCGCGTTTGCGCTGCTCACCTGTGTGGCCGTCCTCTTCTATAAAATCGACGCGAAGATGGAAAAGGAGATGGAAGCGGCCATCGCTGAACAGGAGGGGTGATTCCGGCAGATTTTCCGATGCGGAAAATTTACAAGGAGTGTCCGATAAGAGACTAGATTCCCGCCGCCGCTTGTGCAACTCTTTCCGTTGATCTTGACAGTTGGATGTCAGCGAGTAACGGAAAGGATGATGAGTGGAATGAAAAGACGATCTGTTTTAAAAGCGGGTGCCGTTGCCGGCGCGGCCTATGTTCCGGCGCGGTTTGCCATCGGCAAGCCGGGGCCTTCGGCAAACAGCAAACTGAATATTGCGATGATCGGCGCAGGCAATATTGCCGGAATGGCGTACGGCGGCTGCAAGGGCGAAAATATCGTGGCATTGGCCGATGTGGATTCAACGATGTTTCCGCAATGGGCGGTTGATGCCGGAGCAAAAACGTTTACCGATTTCCGGGTGATGCTCGATAAAATGGAGGGGGAAATCGATGCGGTTTGCATTAACACGCCCGACCACACCCACTTTCCGGCCACGATGGAGGCGATGATTCGCGGCAAACATGTCTGCACGCAAAAGCCGCTGACGCACAATATCTGGCAGGCGCGGATGCTGAAAAAGGCGAAGGCCAAATACGGCGTGGTCACCAATATGGCGGTGCAGGGGCACACGTTTGACGGAATCCGCCAGATGCGCGAATGGGTCGAAGCCGGTGTATTCGGACAGATCACCGAAGTGCATTCGTGGCGGGGCGGTCCGCCGTGGAAGCCGTACAATGGGGGGGAGAACGACTATTGGCACAAACCCGAATCGTTCCCGCCGCCGGCCGATGCAGTGCCTTCCTATTTAAACTGGGATTTGTGGAAAGGGCCGAGTACGACTGAATTGCCGTTTAATAAACTTTACCACCCGAAAAGCTGGCGCGGTTTTAATGCGTTCGGCAACGGGATTTTCGGCGACTGGATGCCGCATATCGCCGATGCCGCGGTTTCCATTCTGGATCTGTACGACCCGCTGGTCGTTGAGCTCGAAGCGTCCGAAGGCGGTAATGAATGGATCGTACCGGATGCCAACCGGGTGCGGTGGGAATTTGGAAAGCGCGGCGAAAAAGCACCGTGTAAATTCTATTGGCACAACGGCGGCGAAAACTATAAACCGGACATGTTCGACGACTGGACGTGGGAGAACAAGCTGCCGTTTTGCGGGACGATTTATCGGGGCGAAAAGCAGAACGGATTTACCGACGAGCGGTCGAACCATCCGCGGTTGGCAAATAAAGAGGCGATGAAGGCCTTCAAAGAAGCCGGGTATCCGGCGGAAAAATATCCCCGTATTCAGGGCGGCCCGTTTCAGGAGTGGATTCGAGCGATTAAAGGCGAAGGCCCCGAACCCGGCGCCAACTTTGATTTTGCCGCGCCGTTCACCGAAATGATGCTGATCGGCGTGCTGGCCGCGCGATTCGGCGGACGGATTGAGTGGGATTCAAAAAATATGAAAGCCGCCAACCGGCCGGAATTGGACGCATTTATTAACGAGCCGATCCGCGAAGGCTGGAATTACAGTAAGTACTTATAATTCAGGAACCACGAAATACACCCAATACACTAAACTGTTCAGAATCTGTTTCGTGTGATTCGTGTATTTTGTGGTTTAAAAAACAAAGGGACATTATGAAAAAGATCTATGGTGTTTTTGTCGGGGCATTGCTGGTTGGCGGTGTATTTGCAGAAGAGGGGTTTGTTTCGATCTTCGACGGGAAATCGCTGGATGGCTGGCATATTATGCAGAAGCCGGAAACGGATAATTATTATTCCACGGACGAAAATTTCTTCGTCAAAGACGGCGCAATTCACTGTTTTCAACTGCCGAATAAAAACGGCGGACTGATGCTGTCGGACGGAAAATACGGCGACTTTGAACTGGAGATGGAAATCCAAAGCGACTGGGGCTGCGACTCGGGTATTTTCCTTCGCTGCACGGAAGACGGCCGCGGCATACAGGTGTTGAACGATTATCTGAAAGAGGGGAATATCGGGTTCCTTTTCGGGCAGGGAACGGGGTCTTATATTTCGCGCCCGATCCGTTTCACGGAAGCCGACGGAAACGGCACGGCATACGATGTGTATGACGCGGTGGAAACCGACGGCCTGATTTATGGCATCGATGCCGCCGGATGGAACGCGATGTGGAAACACGGCGAATGGAACACCATCAAAATCCGCTGTATCGGAACCGAGCCGAAAATCACGACGTGGATTAACGGCGTGAAAATCATGGAGATGGATGGAACCGCGTATAAAGCCCGTTCGCTGAAAGATGAAAATGTGAAAAACTGGGATTCAAAATCCGCCTGGGATCGTCAGAACGTGCAGCAGATTACCGGCGGAAAGGGTTCGATTGCGGTGCAGATTCATCCGGGCGGACGCTGGAAACCGGGCGGATCGGCGATGTACCGGAACATCCGGATCAAAGCGCTTTAGTCCCTCCCTATTCAAATCCCATCATGTTTACGCCGGATTTTTTTTACAGAAGAACGCAAAGTACGCAAAGAATGGGGCTTAGCGATCTTAGCGAACTTCTGTTAAATTTGGTTCCGGCTCTGCCGGGTTGGGGCGCATTCCGTTTAATTTTGAAAAGGCGGGCCGCCTGCGGTACGGTTCACCGGCCTTTCGCCTTCGCAATACCGCCACAGGGTCTCATAAAACAGGGCTGAAAACGACAGGCTGCTTTCTGAATGGGGGGAGTGGGGGCGCGGGGGAGAACCATCTCCGGAGACAAAGGGTGAAACGGCAGAAAAATCCGATCCGGACAGTCTCTCGAAAGCGGCGCAGAATTTGCCGGAATCAGTAAAAATCAAATCATTCCATTGCTCATTGTACAAAGTGTAGTAAGTTAACAAATCATGAAAAGCTTACTCTGGTTGATCTGTTTAATGGGATGCGTTGTGTATGCGTCGAGTTCCAATGGCTTTTCGGGCTCTCGGCTCTTCACCAAAGAAGGGGGCGAGGGCTGTTCGGGCACGGAAGAAACCTTGCGGTATGCCTTCTGTCCATGCCCGGATGCTATGCGCCACCGTCTGAAATGATCAGGGTTTGACCAGGCGATAGAAGGTCGCCGCGTTGGTGGCCGGGATGGTGACGGGATTTTCCGAGCCGCTCGGGGAATTAGTCCATGATTCAGATGGCAGATCCAGTGTCTCCTGCAGCACATAGCTCATGATGGCCGGCGTCCAGGAAATTTCGAGCTGTCCCGCTCCGTCCGGCGTTGCCGTCAGGGTCGGCTGCACCGCCAGCTCTTCGAGGTCGGCCTGCACCAGGGTCTTGTCGTAGATGCGCACGTCGTCAATCACGCCGTCGAACTCGCGCGAGCCGTTGAGGAAAGAGCCGATTTCCAATCCATGCAGCCGGAGATGGATGAACTGGGTGCCGCTGCTGGTTTGCCAACTGCTGCCATCCCACAGGTAGAAGCGATGTTTGTTTGCGCCGCCGCCGACCGCGGCCCCGGAACTATCCGCCACTACCGCCACAAAAACCGTCTGCTCCAACGGCACGCTGAAGCCGCTATGCCGCCTGACACTGGCGAAATCAAAACCAAGGTTTTCCTGAATCCCGTTATAGTCCTGGACAAAGAACGACCACCAGGTTTGCCCGCCACTGAACGTATCGGATGAGACGATTTCCCGGTCGCCGACAGTCCCCTGCGGATCCGGCAGCCGCAGCCAAGCGGTGATGGACCACTTGTTTTCCAGCACGCGATAGCCGGGATCGCTGCCCGCCACATACGTACCGTTGGTGGTCAGTGTGCCCGCGTCCACATAACTGGAGGTCGGGCTGTCGATGGCCACGGAAACGGCACCCGTACTGCCGAGGGCGATGCCGTTGGTCCAGGCAACCGGCCCGGTGAAAAAGGCGACGTTGGTTTGGCCGGAGATGGCCTCGAGCGTGTTCGTGCCGCTTCCTTCGTCCAGCGGCCAGTGCAGCAGCGGGTCGATGGACACCATCACGCTGACCGCGGCACTCGTCACGCTGGACGCCAACCCGGTGCCCGCCAGATTCTGCACACCGGCCTCGTCGTTCACCGCAAGCGTCAACGAGCCCGAACCGGAGAGGCCGGTGAGGGTGACGACATAGTTGCTGCCCGAGCCGGAAAAGATCGCGCCGCCCACAGAAAGCGAGCCGGTGGTGTCGATGATCAGTGTGTAGAAGTTATCAAAATTCACCACGTTTTGGCTGAAGGTGACGGTGAAGTCGATATTGGTTGCGGTTGTGGGTCCGGTGGTTTCCGGGATGATGCTGGTGGCGACGGGCGGGATCGACACCAGTGCAATGGAGTTTCCGCCGTAACTGTAGTCCAAGGCAAGGCCGTCCGGCAGATTGCTGATGGTGGCGAAGGTGCCGGTCAGGCTGCCGTAACTGGCAATGCGGTAGGGCGGCGTCAGGGTGGTCCCGATAAAGTCGATGTCGAGCGTGCTGTCGGTCAGATCGAGGTTTTCGGTTGCGATAATTTGGTCGTTGGACTCTGTGCCCACCCGGCACAGATAGGTCCCGCGGTTCGTTACCGAACCATGTACGGTAAAGGTTGTAGTACCTTCAAATAATGCTGCGGGTTCTGCGGGTGCGATGGTTCCGCCCGCGGCAATGGTCACCGGCACATTGGTCACCAAACAGTATCCACCCAAAACCCCGCCGTTCTGCACCAGAAGCTGCGGTGCTCCACTGTCAGGGATCACAGTTCCGAATACTGACAAAAGGCCATTGCTGACGACCAGATTCCCCGCC
>QKFE01000175.1 GCA_003252225.1 Kiritimatiellales bacterium
CACCGGCAGGGTCAGCGTACGGTGAGAACCCAACGCGGCTTCCTCAAAATCAACGTCGAGATCGTATCGCAAATCGGAACCGCGCGCAGGACCGGTATTCCGGCGACGACCGCCGCCCCCGCCGAACAGGTCATTAATATTGAACCCGCCGCCGAACACCTGCTCAAAAATATCGGACGCATCGTGGAAGCCGCCGCCAAAGCCGCCGCCAAAACCGCCCCCGCCGGGTGCAAAGGCCTGATGGCCGAACTGGTCGTAGCGCGCCTTTTTATCGGTATCACTGAGCACTTCATAGGCTTCGGACGCTTCCTTGAATTTTTCTTCGGCTTCGTGATCCCCCGGGTTGCGGTCCGGGTGATATTTCATCGCCACTTTCCGGTACGCTTTTTTAATCTCGTCGGCCGAGGCGCTTTTATTCACCCCCAACACTTCGTAATAGTCGCGTTTGTTGGCCATGGCTATTCGCCGCCTTCCTTGGAGTCAGTCGTGCCTGCGGCAGGCCCCGACGAAACCACGACCTGTGCAGGACGGAGCAGTTTGTCGCCGAACAGGTACCCTTTTCGGATCTGGTTGGAGCAGGTTTCCGCCGGGAATTCATCCGACGGCATATGCGTCAGCGCTTCGTGTTTGTGCGGATCAAATTCCTGTCCGACGGCATCGATCGCTTCGAGGTTGAATTTTTTCAGCACGTTCTGGAACTGGTCATACACCAGCTTAAATCCGCCGACCACCGCATTGTCGGCATGGTGTTCTTCGGCGGTTTTCAGCCCCATTTCGTAGTGATCGAGTACCGGCAGCAGTTCCAGCAACAGGTCTTCGTTCGCGCGCTGATACAGCTCCAGCCGCTCGCGCTGGGTACGGTTCCGGAAGTTGGCGAAATCGGCCTGCAAACGGATAAACTGGTCGCGCAGCGATTCATCCTCTTCCTCAACCTGCGGAGCCGGCGTATCCTCCTCTATGATTTCCGTATCGGGAAGCGCTTCGGCTTCAATAAATTCCTCTGCTGTCGCCTCTTCGGCTTTCAGCTCTTCTTTGCTTTTATCTTTTCTGCCCATAATAAAAATCCTTTCCCGTAGTTTCAGGATCAACGTTTTCCAAAGGCTGGAAAAATACGGAAAACCGGTTCTGTGTCAATAGAATGTAGCCCCGGCGACTTTTGACGGTTCATCAAAAACAGCACGGCAGTCCAAATAGAAATCGCGCCGAGGGCAATTCCCAGAATGGGCCAGCCGCCGTAGACCGCTAACAGCGGGATCGCCGCGCCCGTCCAAAGCCCGCCGCCCATAAAGGGTTCGTGCAGCAACTGTTTGGCCGCAAATGCTTCGGCGGCTTCCGTTTCATAATCCGGGTCAACCACGCGCAGTAAAAGCAGCCCGGTCGCCGTCACGCCCATCGATTGGCCCATTTCGGCGATGCCGCGCTCAAACCAGGCCTCTTTGAACGCGCGCCGCGCAAACACGGTTAAACAGAGCACATTCCAGCCGATTCCCGCCAAAATCAGGATCACAATCGGCAGCCACTGCTGCGCCACAACATCGATGCGGATCGTCGCAATGGCCGCAACCACGAGGAAATCGAGCGCGCAGTTTTGGATCCGTAGCATCAGGCCTTGATCCATGTGCTCGTCTCGATCAAACCGGTCAGCCAGCAATTGAACAATCACCCCGCCCAGCATACAGAGCGGAAACAGCGGGAAGCTTTTGAAGATTTCCTGCCCCGTTTCCGGAAGTCCCTTCGACGCCAAAAGCAGCCCCTGTTTCATCAGCCACCCGAGCAAAATGGAAAGGCCGACAAAAACCAGATGCAGGGTCAGCGATTCGATCACGTCGGATGAAACCGTCAGTTTACCCGCAGAAGGTCGACGGATCCCGGGAATAATTCCGGACAGCTCTTCCGCATCGAACGCCGGACGCGCTTTCTTTTCAACGTAGCCTTTGCGTACCGCCCAGTTAACCAGCGCCATCCCGACAATAATCGCGCCCAAAATACCGCCCGTTGCGCTGACCAGCGCGAAATCCTTCATTTCCGGGACGTTCAGCCGGTCGAACGTTTCCGCCATTCCGGCGGCGGTTCCGTGCCCGCCTTCAAAACCGACCGGCATAATTCCGGCAAAAATATCCGGCAGGCCGAACAGCGGGCCGAACAGCAGCAGCGCCAATATGCACCCCACCGCATACTGCCCCCACGCCACAATCTGGCCGTACGCCAATTGCCGGCTGCAGCTCTTCCAAACCGTCGATATTTTCGGCAGCGCGGTGCCGAGAAACAGACAGGCAAAAACAATATTGATCAAAGTGCCCGGCAATTTTCCCCAACCGGCGGTTGCCTCTTCCGGCACGTCAACCGCCTGCAAAATAATCAGGCCCAGCAGACCGGCGATTACGCTGGCGGGCAGATAGAGGCGCTGGAGAAAACCCAGCTTCCGCCGCAACCAGTAGCCCAACCCCAAAAGCAGGCACAAACATCCGAATGACAGCATTTCAAACTCCTCATTTAAGGCTCCATTGCAGGTTGTAGCGGCGGCTCTCAGAGCCGCAAGCGTTTCTAAGAAACGCCGCTACATGCACCCAAGATGCGTTTCCAAGAAACGCCGCTGCACGTGCTTGTCCCTCCGATTAAAAGCGGACGTCGAACAGGATGGAGCCGGTGTGTTCTTCGTAATTTTCCGAGAAGGTGCCGTTGTATCCGATGCCCACTTCGAGGTAATCGGTCGTCATCCAGCTGAATCCGAGGCCCGCCCCCAGCACGTCCGGATCCGGCGAAACGCGGTGGGTGCTGATCGACTGGCTTCCGTTGCCCGAGACCTGCGAATACACATCGTCGTTTTCAAAATCGTGCAGCCATTCGCCGTAGCCGGTGGTCTGGAAGCGGCCCCAGCGGGTATCGAAACGGTGGCGGAATTTCATCCCGAGCGCCGACTCAAACCACTGCCGATCCGAGGAATCGACGTGGATGGAAATCGGCCCGGAAACTTCGTTGAAGGCTTCCGACCGGGCGGAGAGGAAGTGGAGTCCGGCATACGGTGAAAGCGCCAGATTTTTATAGTGGTAATACTGCCCGACGTCGGCATACATGCCGTATTGACTGCCGCTGTAGGAACCGACGCCCTGATACCCGGCGCCGCCGTTGCGGAAGGAATCAAAATTGGACCAGCCGGCGGCCAGCAGCGTATCCACATAGAGGCCGTTTTTGCTGACCCATTCGCCGTACATGCCCAGCCAGTAGGATTCCGTATCGAGCCGGTCGCCGTTCTCAGAATCCGCCCCGGCCAGCGCATAGGTGTAATTCAGCCCCATCGTCAGCGAATCGCCGAACAGACGGTCCGCGCCGAAGGTGGTGCCGCTCTGGTTGAGCTTGAACCCGGCGGTATTGCCCTGTCCGTTATAATCGCCCTGTCCGCCGAATCCTTGGAACCAGAGGTGCATATCGAAGATGGTGTTTTCATCGCCCGGGCCTTCCGCGCCGACCGGAGCATTCGTGTTGGAAAGCAGATAGGCTTCGTGCGGAATGGCGTGTTTGGTTGCAACCAGATTCCGGCGCAGCTGTTTCGTACGGGTGAACACCGCGTTCTGCATATTGCCGAATCCCGCCCGGACACTTTCGGTCTGCGCCCACGGCAGAGTGGAGCTCAGTTTGCCGCTCGGCTCCAGTTTGGAAACCACGGCAACCGCACTGTTGTTTGTAATCAGCGAGAATTCAAACAGCAGGAAGTCCTCATAAAAATTGGTGGAAACAAAGTCTCCCGAAAATCCTCCGTCCTGCGCAGAAACCAGAAATTCGTTGGTGTAATTTACCAGCGACTGATTCGTCGGAAGAATGGTCACATCCACGCCCATTCCGGAAAGATTGAAGGCGTTCGTCTGGTTCATCAGTTTGAGCTGATCGTTCCCCAGCGTCACGTCGAGAATTGCGCCGTCGGTTGCCGAAAACTGACCGTAAACCCTCAGCGTTCCGTTCGGGTCGATCCGTCCGCCGGAAACGGTGATTTGATCGAACATGTTGAGTTTATCGCTGCCGGTCAGCAGCGCGTCTTTCATTTCCAGTTCGTCAAACGGGGCGTATTGCGTCCGCGAAGCATCGGACACCGTGAAAGTGGAGTTGGAAACATAAACGGTGTCGTGCCCGCCGCCGGGTTCAAACCGGATTGCGGAACCGACCGCTGCATTGGGGCCGATAATCGATAAGGTGTTATCCACCGCGCCGGTCGGAAAATAAACCGTTCCGTCGCCGAACAATTGGGATTCGTTGAGCGTTAAATCTTTGCCGACCGTAAAGGTGGTGTTCGTCGACAGATTGAAGGCTGTGCCGTTCAACAGCTCCACACTGTCCGCAACGTGGACTTCCGCCTGATTTTCCACCGTGAAAATATTGTTCGAACCGGTTGCGCCGCCGACCGCCAAACCGCCGTTTACCTGCCAGACCGTGCCCGAACCGGACACCGTGTAAGTTTTTCCGGAAGCGTTCACACCGAGGAAAGCACTGTTATTGGTTACATCCGCGCCGTTTTCAAACTTCATCGTCGCATTACCGACATAAAGGTCGCCGCTGTTTGCCCAGACCGTATTGCTGCCGCTGAGCGTGAACTGGATGCCGCGGTCTGTCGCGCTGGTTCCGATTGCCGCGCCTGCGCTGGTCAAAACGCCCATCAGACTGTTCGAGGAGCTGTTGACCGCAATGACGTGGTTGGTGCCGGAAATAAACAGCGGGGCGGAATTTGACCAGCTGCCGACGTTGATGGTGACTTTCTTATTTTGCCCGGTAATTGTGCTTACGCCGAAAAGGTCGCTGTTGTTCATTACAACCGCGCCGTTGTCCAGCCAGTTGAACCCGGTCTGCCCGGCATTCAGGCTTGAATCGGTTACCTCCAGCGTACCGGCCAGATCAAAATCACTGTTGCTGTTAATGGCGAGATTTCCGGTTTTAACCACCGCGCCGTTTGAAACGGCAAACAGGGCGGTATCGCCGACATAAATATTTTCCGCATCGACAACCGAACCGTTCCCCGCCGCAATTTCCGCACCGGCGACAAATAAGCCGCCGCCCGCCGGGGCATTCGTCGCGCCCGGCCCGACCAGCACATATGCGCCGTTGGAAACCGTCAGCGAATTGCCCGATCCGGAAGCGGCCAGCACATC
>QKFE01000124.1 GCA_003252225.1 Kiritimatiellales bacterium
GCCCTCGTCGCGTTATGTGCGGAAGGAACGCGACGAGGGCGTCGCGTCTACGTTGTATGACCCAATCCACCGCAGCTTATTAGCGGGGCTTCCGGCCAATATCGGGATTAAAGGCGAAGAGCGGGAATTTACGGCGGCGCGCAACCGTAAGTTTTTTATTTTCCCCGGATCGGGTCTGTTCAAAAAACCGCCGGAATGGGTGATGACGTTTTCGCTGGTCGAAACGACGAAACTCTATGCGCGGATCGTCGCCGAAATTGAACCCGGTTGGTTAAAAGAGGTCGCCCCCCATTTATGCAAGGCAGTGTATAAGCAGCCGGAATGGAAGGCGGAACAGGGCTTTGTTTACGCCAAAGAGTCGGTGGTTTCCGGCGGACTCACTTTGACGGATGGGAAACCCGTCCATTTCGGGCCGATCAACCCGGAAGTCGCGCGCGGTATTTTTATTCGCGAAGGAATGGTTCCGGCCAATTTGAATACGCACGGCGGTTGGCTGAAACTGCACCAGCAGATGCTGGATGAAATTCAGGGGCTGGAAGAAAAAATACGCCGTCCCGGTGCCCTGCTCGACTCCGACGCCATCTTCGCCCATTTTGACCGCTTGCTGCCGGCCGATGTCTATTCAGTGAAATCGCTCGAACAGTGGCTGCGCAACTCGAAGGCGCGCATCGCCATGCGAATGAAGGATGCGATGTTCCCGCAATCCGAGCCGATCGCGCCCTCGGATTACCCGGAATATCTGACGTTTCACGAAGTTGATTTTAATCTGATTTATACCTTCGATCCGGGCGATGAACTCGACGGTATCGCCCTCGTTTGCCCAACGAACAAACTGGCTTTCCTTCCGGACTGGGCACCCGACTGGCTTGTCCCCGGATGGCTCGAAGAAAAAGTGAACCGTCTTTTGCGTACACTGCCGAAAAACCTGCGCACCCCTATCACGCCGATTGACCAAACTGCCCGCCATTTTTATCACACCTGCGCAGGTGTGATGGAGCAACCGCTGCTGGATGCGCTCTCAAAATGGCTCCAGCACGAATTCAAACTGCCGGTGGATGCGGGCGATTTTGATGAACAGAGTCTCCCCGGTTTTCTGCGGATGAAAGTGATTGAAACGGACGGCGAAAAAATTGTCCGGATTCATCAGTCGATTTCAGACGAGCATCGCCTGACGGCGCACCAAAACAGCGCGGATCTGGCCTTTGCAAAATGGCGGCTGAAACCGGGCTCCGTTTGGCCGGGCGATGCGATGCCCGAATTTATTGCCAGCAACGACAGCCAGCAAACGCGCGGCTATCCGGCCCTCACGGCGGAAAAGGGAAAAGTGGGTCGGCAGGTTTTCATGAATCCGGTGATCGCGGAATATGCCCACCGCGCCGGGCTCGTCCAACTCTTCCGCATCCAGCGCGCCGACCAAATCAAGTATGCTGAAAAACGCCCGCCTTTAAACCCGATGCTGCAACTGACGCTTTCATCAATTGACAGCGATTTTTTGACCGACTTTTTTAATGCCGCCATTTTCGAAGCGCTCACCAATGACGGCCGTTTGGCGATTCGAAACGGGGCGATATTTTTGGAACGCGCGGAATTTGCCCGCAGCTGTTTTTATGAAATCGCTGAACAGAATGCGAAGCTGCTTGAAACGATGATGGAACAGCGCGAGGAAATCGTGAAATCGATCAGCGAATTGACGGCGGATTTTGACACGCTGCACGACCTCGAAATGCAGCTCGCTTTTCTGTTCCGTCCGGGGTTTCTAAAAACGGCCGATGTTTTCGGGCGCTATCCGCGCTATTTGAAAGCGATGCAGATCCGCATTCAGCGCATAAAAAACAATGCCCCCGCCGATGCCCGTAAACTGACAGAAATCGAGCCCTATCAAAACCGGCTGAATGAAAAGCTGCTTGAAAGCGACCGTATCGCGGAGGCCTTCGACCTGCTCGAGTTTGCCATGCTGCTGGAGGAATTCCGGGTGAACCGCTTTGCGCCCGAAATCAAAACCCCGGTCAAAGTTTCAGCCAATCGCCTCGATGAAGCCTGGCAGGGCCTGCAATAGATTTGACAAGCCCCGTCCGAGCGGAGAGACTGCGCGCTCTTATTTGGAATGGAGTAAAGGACCGCACATGCTTTCAGCAGTAATTTTTGATTTCGACGGCATCATTGTCGACAGTGAACCTATGCACTACCGTGCGTTTCAGGAGGTAATGAACCCCGAAGGCCTCGCATTTTCCTGGGAGGAATATTGCGAAACCTACATCGGTTTCGACGACCGCGACGCATTCCGTACCGCCTTTTCCGGCCACGGCAGCATGAAAACCGATGGACAGATTGCCGAGCTGATTAAACAGAAAGCAGCCGTATTCCAACGACTGATCCGCGACGGCGAAATCAAGCCGCTGCCCGGCGCCGTTGAGCTGATTAAAAGCATTCCCCGCCCGCTTCCGGTATCCCTGTGCAGCGGTGCCCTGCGCGAAGACGTCGAACCGATCATAACCCAGCTGGGCATCGCCGACGCTTTCCGAACCATCGTGACCGCAGAAGAAACGGATAAAAGCAAACCGGATCCGGCCCCCTACAGGCTGACGTTGGAAAAGCTCGGAATCGATGATCCCTCCAATGTAATCGCCATTGAAGATACACCGGCCGGAATACTATCCGCCAAAGGAGCCGGCCTCAAAGTGCTCGCCGTCACCAACAGCTATGACAGCGCCTATTTAATGGAAGCCGACGCCATCACCGACTCCCTCGAAAGAATCAGCCGATCCACGCTCGAAGATCTGGTGCTTTAAACGAAAAAAGCCCCCTCTGTCAGGAGGGAGCTTAAACCGTGGTTTGGATTCGGCGGCTACATTACGCCGCTGATATAGGTTTCAAGGTTTTTGATTTTGAAATCTTTTTCGACGACCAGATATTTAACAACATCTCCGATGGATACAATTCCGCACAGTTGCTTGTCGCGAAGCACGGGGAGGTGCCGAATCCGTTTATCGGTCATCAGCTTCATGCACTCATCCAGCGAGGTTTCCATCGTAACGGTGGTCAAGTTACTGGACATAATGTCCTGCACGGTCACATCATCGATATCTTTCCCCCTCAGAATCACTTTCCGCAACACATCGCGTTCCGAAATAATGCCGATAACTTTTCCCTCATCCATAACGATTGCAGTTCCGGCGGAAATATTTTCCATTTTCTCAATGGCCTCATGCACCGGCTGTTCGGGTTTCACCGTCAGAACGTCACAACCCTTCGAGTCGAGCAGATTTGATACAGCACCCATAGTCATTCCTCCTTCGATTAGTTAATGTCTCCAGTCAACTCCATTATATCGGGGAAACGCGGAACGACAAGCTTCTGAATAAATTTAGATCAAATCCGAAGAAGCAGAAGAGCCTTCCATTGTTTCGAAAACCCTATAAATTGGAGCCATGCATGAACTTTCATTAGCGCGGGAAATGGTCGAACAGATCGAAGTGATTGCTAAGGCTGAAATCGCCCGGCGAATCGAATCCGTCACCGTTTTGATCGGGGCCTATTCCGGCGTTGAACCCGACGCCTTCGAATTCGCCTTCCCGTTCGCCGCCGAAAACACCCTTGCAGAAAAAGCGGAGCTCATCATTCAAACCGTTCCCGTCCGGATCGAATGCAGTAAATGCCGGGCGATTTCAGAGCCGGAACCGACCTGGCTGGTCTGCGGAAAATGCGGTTCAACCGATATTGCGCTTATAGGAGGTCGCGAATTTATGATCCAGTCCGTCGAACTGGAAATCGGCTAAATCATCATCAGCGTTTTGTCCGCGATCATCTGCCCTTCGAGCCAGGTAATCAGCCGCCATTCGCCCTTTTTATCTTCAACAGGCGCCCAGATTGTATCACCGAGAAAAAAGCGGAAGTCGTTGGTTTTAACATACAGCTCCCCTTCGAAAGGCCGGGCGATTTCACCCTTGGAATCTTTAAACGGAGGGTGTTCGATCCGGAACGTGATCTGTGCGTTCCGCGCATTTCTGATCCGCAGGATATAACCGAATTCAATGCCCAGTTCCGTTTCAATTTCATTGGTGATTTTAATGAGATTCGGCAGCTCCCTGCTTTCCCGATCCCACCCGTCATACAGCCCGTAACTGTGCATGGAAACATCTGGCTTCTTTTTGGCCATCAGCTCATTTTCCGGAACGAACACCGCCCGATTTCTTTATGGGCAAAAATCAGTTCGAAATCCGTGGTTTCCTCTTCGTCGGGAACAAACGCCGGAATCTCCTCAAACCGCTCATCCTTTTTCAACAGCTCATAAATATCCGCAAAATACGGCAAATGATCCGTCGAAACATGCAGACAGCCGCCATCGGTCAGCGTACGGAAAAGCGCATCCATGAACTTCGGGCAAAACAACCGATTATGCTGCTGACGGTCTTTCGGCCACGGATCCGGAAAAAAGAAATAATAATTCGAAACATAATCCGCCGGCATCAGCTGGCTGATCGCATAATACCCCTCCATCCGGAATACCCGCACATTCTCCCGCCCCGCCCGCTCGCACCGCCGACCGCTGCGGTTAATCCGCCCCAACTGACGCTCGATGCCCAGAAAATTAACCTCCGGAAACTTGCCGGAACGAGCCGCTAAAAACCGCCCCTTCCCCGACCCGATATCAATTTCCAGCGGCCGATCCGGATGCGTAAACTCCGCTTTAAAATCAAACGGATCCAGCCAGTTATCCGGAACAATACGCAATGTTGTCTTCTTTTTCTTACTCATGGGGTGCATACTGTTTGCGAATTAATATTGAAGGGCAAGCAAATCCAAATGGGAATAGCCGACAGAGACTACATGCAGGAACCGGGCAACAAACAAAAGCCCGCCCAACCGCGCGCCCGGATCAAAAAGGCCGATAACAAACCCTCCCTCCTCAAACAAATCCGGTTCTGGCTCTGGAGCCTGACAAACAGAAAATAAGCCTAAACCGGCTACCCGCAACGGCTAGCACAGGGCTGATGCGCCCGGCCAGCTAATGCTCTGCAAATAAATGTTGTATGCTTTTTTGCGGGACATTTCCGCCGCATTTCTTTTTACTCCCGGCATGAAAAAGAACATTCCAATGCCGGACTCAAACGAACAACGGATTCTTG